>CAYTRL010000017.1:0-29491 GCA_964439795.1 uncultured Thermodesulfobacteriota bacterium | reverse complement strand
CCGTACTCACAGAAGCCCGTGCCCTCCCACTGTTCCCGCCCCCCCCGGCTGGATGTCCAGGTCCCGGAAAAATCGAACCCCAACATCCCCCCACCCGGAATGATCCCGGCCAGCGGCGTGGCCGCCTGAGCCTCGTACCGAAAAAGCCCCCCGGCGGAGCAGAGCTCCCCTTCCCACCGTACCGGCACCATTGTGTCCTCACCCTGTCCCTCCTTCAGAACGGCGGTCTCCAGGTATCGGACCCGCAGTCCCTGCATGGCTTCCACGGAACGGCCGGGCAGCCGGGCGGCGGCTCTCAGCTGCAGCAGGGTCTCCCCTCCTCTTCCGATAGACAGCCCTGCGGCCGAATCCGTGGGAGACCCGGGGGTATGGAAGGCCAGAACATCCCAGTGGTAGTGGAACGGGAGCATCCGGGTGAAATCAAAGGGGAGAGAAATCCCGCACACGTGCTCCATCACGCCCAGTCCCTTCATCTCCATGCCGGATTCCACTCCGGAAAGCACGGCCCGCACAGAAGCGTGCTGACCGGCATAGCTGAGTAAACGGCCCCACCGGGACCACCAGATAGGCCACCCGGTCTCGAACGCGAAACGGGCCCTGATCGACTCTCCGGGGATCGAAAAGTCCATGGTGTAACAGGGTGCCTCCCCCTCCAGCAGGAACATCCCCTTCCGCTCCACCCGCAGCGGAGCCGGTCGGGCTTCCGGGTTCCCGGTCTCCACGTCTCGTTGCAGGACGTTCACATGGTCAGCATCCGCCCAGGCCACGAGCATCTCGCTCCGGTCCCGGAACCCCTCCACGGCCGCCAACGGGGTATGCCCCCTCCTGCAGGTACAGTGGTAGAAATGGGCTTTGGACCACCGCAGGGTTGAGCCGCGGGGAAAGACCGCAATGGCGAACCACCCGTCCCAGGAGGTTCGTCCGGGAGCCCACGGCACCAGATTTCCGGGTTTAACGGGCTTGGATACGTCTTTGGAGTTCGCGGGAAGGTGAAGTGAGAGCACACGGTTCTCCTTTCTTCCGGATCGTACTGCCAGGGGCGCATCAGCCCTTCGGGTTCCTGCTTCCCGTTGCGAAGGTCAAAGATCGCCGGATGCCGGATTCTCGACAACCCACTTCGGACCTTGTTATTTCTGGTACACGCTCCTAGTATGAACTGTACCACAGAACCTGCCGGAACAAAGCCGGGCCGTTCCCACGGGAAACGGTCCGCGCGCATCCCCTTCCCTCCTGATGAGAAAAGGAGACGAACCGTGGACGTCCTGGAAGCCATCCGAACGCGAAAGAGTATCCGGGGGTTCAAGCCCGATCCGGTGAGCCGGGAGGTTCTTACGGAAATCCTGGAAACCGCCTGCCGGACACCCTCCCCCATGAACAACCAGCCATGGGAGTTCTTCGTCCTTACCGGGCCGGTCCTGGACGCGATCAAGGACAAGAACCAGGAAAACTTCCGCTCCGGCGTTCCCGGTGGGCCCGAACACATGGTTGTGGGATGGCCCAAGGAGAGCGTCTACCGAAAACGACAGGTGGAGCTGGCCAAACAGCTGTTCCAGCTCATGGACATCCAGCGGGAGGACATGGAAAAACGTTTGGATTGGTTGGAACTGGGTTTCCGCTATTTCGAGGCCCCCGCGGCCATCATCCTGGTGGTGGACCGTTCCCTGAGCGAGGGCGGTCCTCTCATTGATATCGGCGCGGTGATGCAGACCCTGTGCCTGGCCGCCCTGCCCTACGGCCTGGGCACCTGCATCGAGGACCAGGGCGTGATGTATCCCGAGGATCTGCGGAAACTGGCAGGCATCCCGGATTCCAAGCGGATCATAATGGCCGTTGCCATCGGATACCCGGACCCGGACTTCCCGGCCAACCGGGTGGAGACCGAACGGGAGAACGTGGAAAACATCTCCACGTGGATCGGCTTCGATTAGGGGGGGACATGGCTGGAGGGAAACTTAGCAAGACCGGTGCGAGCGGACGGGTCCAGGGAACCTATGTGGGCCACCAACGGGGGTTCGGGTTTCTCGTGCTCCAGGGGGGCGGAACCGACCTGTTCGTTCCTCCCAGACATGAAGGGGAGGCCATGGACGGAGACACCGTCCTGGCCGCCCGCCGGGAAGACGGCACGGCCAAGGTGCTGGAGATCATCGCTCGCAGCCGGCCCCGACTCTCCGGAACCTGCCTCGGCCACGACGCCTTTCTGCCCGACGCTCACCGCATACCCAGAATCCTGGCCGTTAAGGGAACGGCTGCCAAAGGGGACAAGGTACTGGTGGACACATGGCCCCTCCCTCCCCGCATCCACTCGGTGTTGGGACGCGCGGGGGATCCGGCCGTGGAAGATGCCGCTGTTCTGGCGGAGCTGGACATCTCGCCCGAATTCCCGCGCCCCGTGCTCACCCAGGCCGGCAAACTCCGGGAGCCCGGCCCGGCTGACTTCCGTGGGCGTCTGGATCTGCGTGAAGCCACCACCGTGGTCACCATCGACCCTGTCTCCTCCCGGGATTTCGACGACGCTATCTCCCTTGAGTCCCGGGATGGGGGGTGGCGGCTGGGCGTGCACATCGCGGACGTCTCCCGTTACGTGGCCCCCGGGAGCGCCATGGACCGGGAGGCAAGACGGCGCGGCACGAGCGTATACCTGCCGAACCAGGTGATCCCCATGCTTCCGGACAAGCTCTCCAACGATCTCTGCTCACTGCGGGAGGGTGTGGACCGGTTGGCCATGAGCGTGCTGCTGGACTACGATCCCCGGGGTCGGCTCCTGGAGACCACCTTTGCCCGGAGCGTGATCCGCTCCGACCGCCGTTTTTCCTACGAACGCGCGTCCCGGGTAATGGACAGGACGGTCCCGGAAAAGGGGAAGGTAGGAACCCTTCTCCTGAACATGGCGCGGCTCGCCGGAATCCTGAAACGAAGACGGCCATCGCTGGACGTGCCCCGGGAAGAGATCGAACTGGTCTTCAACGGCAAGGGGGATGTGGTGGACATCCGCCCCACGGCCCAGGATGCGGCGCATGGTGTGATCGAGGAGTTCATGCTGGCGGCCAACCGCGAGGTGGCACGGCTGATGCTGGAACAGGGCCGCCCACTGCCGTTCCGGCACCACCCCGATCCCGGGGACCTGTCCAGCGTATGGGAGACCCTCGGTCTGCTGGGGGCGGCCACGGGCAAGAACCGCAGTCTGCGCCGGGCCGTGAGCCGGGCCGTGTCCGGCGGGCATGGCCCGGCGATCTCGGCGGCCATGCTCCGCTGCATGCCCCAGGCAGTCTACACCACCCGGGATGCGTCGCACTTCAACCTGGGTTTCGAGGCCTACACGCATTTTACATCGCCCATTCGCCGGTACGCGGACCTGGCCGTGCACAGGATCCTGATCGAAATCCTGGAACGGCACCGGGGCAGACTGAAACGCCCCCCCCGGGACCCTCTCCCGGCGCCCGTCTACAACGACACTCTTGAGAAGCTGGCGCAGCATGTGACCGCCCGGGCGGCGGGCGCGGCCCGGGCGGAGTCGCGCATCCGGCGGCGCCGGGTGCTGGAGTTCCTCCTGCGCCTGGGCAACGTGCCCACCGAGGGGCAGGTCACCATGGTGGTGGACCGGGGCCTGCTGCTGGACCTGCCTGACTACGGAACGTCCGGTTTTCTGTCTGCGGACATGCTGCCCGGGGGGCCCTACCAAATCGATAACGGGACCTTGAAGGGCAAAGGGCGAACCTACCGGCTGGGCGAAAACCTCCACGTCCGCATCCACCGCATCGACCCGTCCACGAGCCAGCTCGACCTGTCCCTGGCCCCGCGGTTCTGAACCCTTCAGCCGAAAACCCGGAAAGTGGGGCACCCCTCCAGGGATCTGTTCGTCCTGCGCGTGCAGGCCGGCAATCCGCCTTCCGGCACCCATTTCTCCGAGGACTCGGCCATCTTGGCCACGGGCTGTTCTGTTCCCGAAAAAAGACATGAAATAAAAAACTTGACGCACTGCAAAAAAAATATAATAAATAAAAAAGGAGTTTCCAACACATTCCATCGAAAGGGGCAAAACCGACCGGGGGGGTCAGGATGACAAAGGAGATCAAGCCGGGGAGAAGCCGCTGGAAGGTGCTCATGATCAAGCTGGTGTTCTTCCTGTTCGGCAGGGCGACCCAGTTCCTTTCCAAGACCGACCCGGACATACGCAGGGAGATCTCCCGCTGGCCCGAGGACTACATGATCCTCTACAGGGTCCTGCCTAACGGTCCGCGCATGGTGCTGGCCCGAAACCACGCAGGGCACCTGGAATACCGGGGCGGCAAACCCACCGGGGGAAAAGCCGACCTGACCATCGCCATGAAGAATGTGGAGAGCGCCTTTCTGGTGTTCACCTTCAAGATGGGCATGAACCAGGCGTACGCCCAGAACCGGGTCAGCGTCCGGGGGGATGTGCCCACGGCCATGTCCCAGATGCGCGTCCTGAACCTGGTCCTGGCCTACATGCTGCCCAAGCGCCTGGTGAAGCAGATCACCCTGAAGATGCCCGAAATCCGGCCCCTGCGAAGACATTTCACCCGCGGCGTAATCTACCTGTTCGGGATCCCGTTCGGAGCCTGACCCACACTGCAAGAGAGACGAACCATGCTTCCGGAATACTATGAGTTCGAAAACCCCGTGAGAATCCTGTCCGGGCTCCGGGCCCTGGACAACCTCCCGTTTGAGCTAGGCCGTCTCGGAGCGGCGAAGCCGCTGGTGGCCACCGACCCGGGTATCGTGGGCGCGGGTATCTTGAAACACGTGTTGAACGCCTTTTCCGACTCCGATACGGAAACCATCACCCTGTACGACCAGGTGCCCCCGGACTCTTCCCTGGCCGTGGTCAGGGAACTGGCGGGAATCTACCGGGAAAAGGGTTGCGATTCCATTGTGGCAGTGGGCGGGGGGTCGGTGATCGACACGACCAAGGGGCTGAACATCATGATCACCGAAGAGACGGATGATCTCAAAGAGTTCGTGGGGTCCAACCTGCTGCAGAAGCCGATGAAGCCGCTCGTGGTGGTCCCCACCACCTCCGGAACCGGATCCGAGGTGACCGCGGTCGCCATGATCTCCGACACGGAACGCCACCTGAAGCTGCCCTTCACCTCCCGGTTCCTGTTGCCGAGGCTGGCCGTCCTGGATCCCCGGATGACCCGGAGCCTGCCCCAGCACATCACTGCGGCCACGGCCATGGATGCGCTGACACACGCGGTGGAATCCTACACCTGCCTGCAGAAAAACCCCTTGAGCGATGCCTACGGGTGGGCCGCGATCCGCCTGATCCGGGACCACCTGCTCCCGGTGCTGGAAAACGGGAACGACGAAAACGGCCGGCTGGCCCTGGCAAACGCCTCCTGCATGGCCGGTGTCGCGTTCTCCAACTCCATGGTCGGGATCGTCCACGCCCTGGGGCACGGCTGCGGCGGGGCCTGCAATATTCCCCACGGCGTGGCCATGAACATCTTTCTGCCGCACGGGCTCGAGTACAACATGGGTAAGGTCCGGAATCTGCTGGCGGAGCTCCTCCTCCCCCTGGCCGGCCCGGAAACCTACGCCGCCACACCCCCCAAGGAACGGGCGGAAAGAGCCATGGCCGAGATCCGGCAGTTCCAAACCGATCTCCACCGGATCACACGCCTTCCCCGGTCCCTGAAGGAGGCCGGGATCCCCAGGGAAAAGCTGGAACTGATCGCTGAAAAATCGCTGGGAGACGGCGCTCTGCTCTTCAACCCGGAAGGGGTGGACTACAGCGACGCGCTGGCCATCGTCCAGAACGCCTACGAGTGAACCACCCACATCGCCCCGCTCTTGTTTCCACAATCTTTTCCCCACCCCCGGGCATCCAAGAAGATATGCCGGATTCATCCGGTTGTTTGGAGGCTTTCTTGAAAACATCCGTTTTTTTTCTCAGGTCTCTGCACCCGGTTACTGAGGGGGCGGGGTTGGAGCTGAAAGCCGAACGCTGATTGCCGAGAGCTTGCGGCTTTTTCACACAGGGCCCCTTGAACCGCTCCCCCGGATGATATGGACTACAAGGAGTCTTGCCATGCAGATACAACCTCAGCCGCAGGAAAAGAACCAGGAGCGAAGAATGAACGTTTCGAAAAAAACCTTTGTCATTCAGAACCCCGCCACCGGTGAACAAGTGGGGGATCACCTGCAGATGGGCCCGCAGGAGGTGGACGAGGCGGTCCGAAAGGCCAGGCAGGCCTTTGAAACCTGGTCCAGGACCTCCTTTTCCGAGCGCCGGGAAATCCTGCTCAACGCGGCCTCGCATCTGGCGGAAAACGCGGAACGCTACGCCAACGTCATCCGCTCGGAAACGGGCAAGACCCAGGTAGACGCGATCCTGGCCGAAATCTTTCCCACCTGCGACCTGCTTCACTACTATGCAAAAAACGCGGAAAAAGCGCTGAAACCAGTGAAAGCACCCGGCATCACGGTCCTGCCCGGGCGCAAGGCCTGGTATTCCTTCGAACCGCGGGGTGTGATCGGGATCATCGCCCCCTGGAACTACCCCTTTTCCCTTGCATCCGGACCGGTGATCTCCGCCCTGGCCTCGGGAAACACCGCCGTGCTCAAGCCGTCCTCCCAGACCACCGCCAGCGGCCTGATTTTCCGGGAGATCTTCCATGCCGCCGGACTGCCGGAAGACGTTGTTCAGGTGGTCACCGGGAGCGGGTCCGTGACCGGAAGGGCGTTGATCGAGCACAAAAGCCTTGACATGCTGTTCTTCACCGGGTCCACAGGCGTAGGCCTGGAGGTGAACGAGGCCGCTGCCCGGAACCTGATCCCGGCGGTGATGGAGCTGGGCGGCAAGGATTCCATGATCGTCACCCGGAACGCCGACCTGGAACGGGCGGCCCACGCGGCGGTCTGGGGGTCGTTTTTCAACTCGGGACAGACCTGCATCGGGGTGGAGTTCTGCTTTGTGGACAGGGCCGTGTACGAGGAGTTCCTGGAAAAGGTGCTCCGTATCACGAAGACCATCGAGTCCGGCACCCTGAACGGTCAGCTGGGTTCCATGACCATGGAGTCCCAGCTGAAGATCGTGGAGTCTCAGGTCGCGGACGCCGTGTCCAAGGGGGCCAGGGTGGAAACCGGCGGACAGCGCCGGCAACCGGAAAAGGGCATGTTCTACGCCCCCACGGTTCTCACGGGCGTCACCACGGAGATGGACCTGTGGCAAAATGAAACGTTCGGGCCGGTCCTGCCCATCATCCCCTTTTCCACCCGGGAGGAGGCGGTTCAGATGGCCAACAGCACCGAATTCGGGCTTTCCGGTTCGGTGTTCAGCAACGACACGGAGGAGGCCCTCTGGTATGCAGAGAGGATGGAGACCGGGTCCGTGAACATCAACGACTGCCTGGTCACCTTCACCTTTCCTTCCCTGCCGTTCGGCGGGGTCAAGAAATCCGGGGTGGGCTATTACCACAGCGAGATGGGGATCCGGAACTTCTGCCGCATCAAATCCGTCACGGAGTTCAAGGACCGCTACGCCAAGGAGTTCTTCCACTACCCTCTCACCGAGGGAGTCAAGGAAGCCATGGAGTCGATCCTGGTACTCCTGTACTCACGTAACATCGGCATGCGGTTCAAGGCGCTGCCCAAGACCGCCAGCTTCGCCAAAGAGCTGATCCGCGAGCTGTGGGAAAAGCGGAAGAAATAGAGGCGGGGAAGGTTGACGGGTGGTGTCTCTTCAGCCGGCGCCCAGGCCGAAAAACCCCACCAGGTCCTCGAATAGGCGGGTAACCCCCTGTTCCGGGGTCCCATCGGAATCATCCACCCGCCACAGGTTTCCCTGGTTGGTTTCCCGGATACGGGCCAGGATCTTCTCCTGCTTCTCGTTTTCGCTGTACTGGCTGGCCAATCGTCTCTGGATCTGCTGCATGTCCAGCCCCCGGCCCCGGAGCCTTTTCTCCTGGCTTTTTTTGTCGCAGGAGACCAGGACCACGTTGTTGTTGCACAGGTGCGTGAGGGCGGATTCCACCAGCAGGCCCGAGTTGAGCAGAATCAAACCCCGCTTGCCCCGGAGTTCCCTGCGCAGCCGAACCATCAGCGGCTTTTCCAGGATCCGGTTCAGTTCGTTCAGACGGGCGTAGTCCCGGTAGACGATCTCTCCGAGCGCCTTCCGGTTGATGGTGCCGTCCAGGTTGCGCACCTGGATTCCAAAGGTCTCCACCACCTTCTCCCGCACCCGGAGGTAGGAAGGCTCCTCGAGTTCCTCCAGGATCTGCGTACCGATATCGTCCATTTCAATCGGATGCACCTCGATGTTCCGGCTCTTGCCCATGGAACGGAAGGTGTGGCCCAGGCGCGACTTCCCGGTACCGATCTCCCCGGTGACCCCCACGATGTACTGCCCGGAGATCCTGGCCTCCAGGCATTGCTTCACATAGAGCGGGACGTAGCGGTGGATGAACCCTTCTTCCTTCTGCAGCGCCCGGATCATGGTGGAACTCACGTGCATCAGCTCCGGACGGGCGAACAGCACGTAGGTGTCGATGCCCAGTTCCTGGCTCTCCCCCACCAGGTGCAGGATGTTCTCGTAATCGAAGTCGTTGGAGTTGCGGACGCCTTTCACAATGACGCGGATCCCCTGCTCGTAGGCGTAATCCACCAGCAACCCCTGGAAGCTGGCCACCTCCACGCGGGGGTTCCTCTCCAGAGAACGGCGCACCATCTCCATGCGTTCCTCCGGGGAGAACAGGTACGCCTTGTCGGGGTTCAGACCGATACCGATGACCACACGGTCGAAGACGCGTGTCGTCCGGTCCACGATATCGATGTGCCCGTTGTGAAGTGGATCGCCCGAGAGGGCAACGAGGGCTTTTTTCACGGTTTGGAATCTCCCGAATCGTCGACCCGGTGAGTATAGCAGGCGGAGGGCGGGAAGTAAACGGGGGAGACCCCGGGATGGGAAGGGCGGGAGGAATCGTGGACGGCCAACCGGCGATCAATGGCCGCTCATCAGGTGCATCGGAAGACCTGAATTTCACCCGCCCCCGTCGATCAGATGATGCCACAGAAAGGAGCGCATCTGTTCCTCGGAGATGATCTCGGTGTGTTTCTTCCGGAAGTACTTGGTCAGGTACAGTTCCCGGTCGGCTTCCCGGAGGATGACGTGCAGGTCCTCGGAGCCGGAGGCATACACCCCAATGCTGAGCCCCAGTCTCGGATCGGAATCGGAAAGGTTCTGGTTCCATTCGTCGATCTTCTCCGAGATGCGGTCCGCCAGGTGTTTTCCGTCCTTGGTATCGGCCCTTGGCATGAGGATGATGAACTCGTCCCCGCCGTAGCGCGCCAGCACGTCGGATTCACGGATGGAGGACTTCAACATGCCGGCCAGGTCACAAATCACCTCGTCTCCGATGAGGTGACCGAACTGATCGTTGATCTTTTTCAGGCCGTCGATGTCCATCATGAGGATACAGATGGAGTAGGCATATCGTTTGACCCGCTTCTGTTCACGCTTCAGCACTTCGTTGAAGTAGTGCCGGTTGTAGATGCCGGTCAGGGAGTCGATCATGGCCAGGTCCTTGACCTTCTGATGCAGAAACGCGTTCTCCGAGGCGATGCCGGTGAAAACCCCGATAGCGGAGAGGATCTCCACGTCCAGGGCCGAAAACTGTATGTCCCGCTCCCCGGAGTACACAGGCGGTGATTTCGGATCCGCCCCCTCCGGCGGGGGTGCGATCTTGTTGATCAGCTCGATCACCCCGATCACGCGGTTGTTGGCGTTCACCAGGGGAACGCAGACGATCGAGCGGGTGGTGAAGCCCAGGATCTCGTCGAACCGGCTGCTGAAACGGTCATCCTTCTCCACGTCTTCCACAACGGCCGTCCGGCCGCTCTGACAGACCCAGCCCGCGATCCCCTCCCCCGCCTCGATGTAGACATTTTTCAGCTTGGTGGAATCCACCCCCATGACGATCTCGAACTTCAGGCGGCCGGTGTTCTCCTCCAGGAGGAGCAGGGACCAGTTGCGCGGCGAAAAATACTCGCCGATAAGCTTCATCACGCGCTTGAACACCTCTTTCGGGTTCAGGGAAGATGTGAGAACCCGTCCGATCTCGTAGAAGATTTCGGCCTGGTTCTCCGGCGTTTGTTTGTGAACGGACGATGAGCGTTCCAGCATGGTTTCACCCCTCATTGGACAGAAGAACCTCACTATATTTCCATCGTCCTGCAAACGAAAAAACTCAAGAAAAATCCCGTGGAGTGGAGGGATCAGGCAAGCCAGACGGCCATCTTTCCTCCGAGTTGCAGCATCTTCATGGGAACCCGACCCGTGGGAAACGCTTCCACCTCGGACAGGCCGCGGCACCCCAGCACCACCGTGCCGACCCCCCCGCTCGACGCAGCGCTCTTGATCCCCGTGGCGCGGCTCGACAGGTTTTCCAGAATTTCCGTGTACACGCACCCGGGATGAAACCCCGCTTCGATCAGCCTTCTTTCAGCCTCCTCCAGCAAGGGTTCAATCTCCTTCCGACTGGCGTCCCTCCATAGCTGCTCGTGCTCCGGCTGAAATACCCGGTCACTTTCCAGATGCATCCCCAGGGACCTGACCACGTGGCAGAGGGTGACTTCACGGTCTTCCCGGAACAGCAGGGAACAGACCAGGTCCACCGCCTGCATGGCGCCTCCGGAACCGTCAAACCCGAGGAGAACTTTCTGGGTCTCCGGTCTCCCCGACACCAGTACGATGGGTACAGGTTGGGTACGCCCCGCCAGCTTGAGGGCCACGCTTCCCAGAATCCCTTCCTGCACGTTGCCGAGTCCGATACGTCCCAGGACCACGGCGTCGTATCCCTGCCGGGATTCGTCGAAAATATCCCGTGCAATGCCCTCCCGGCGCTGCATGATCTTCCGCGTGACCCGGCCCGCCGGGAAACCGGCATCGATCAGCACGCGTTCCGCCTCCTCCATGAAATCGCCCATGTTCTTGTGAACGAACAGGCTCCAGTCGCTCATGGGCAGTCCGTCGGACCGATACTCGGGATCTCTCTTCAGGTCCAGGAAGGCCTCCGGGGCCCGGGCGTGCACGTGAAACAGGACCACATCGGTGCGGGTCGGGGGCAGGAACGCCCCCACATAGCTGACCGCATCCATGGCCTGAAGGGAACCGTCCACGGCCAGCAAGATTCGTTTCCGGCTGTTCTTCATCGGCAGGTTCTCCTTGTGCTCGAGGGTTGCCCGTCCCGGCGCATTCCGCCGGGAACCATCGCTTCCACCCTTCATGGTAATCAAACCCGATCGGGAGGCAAGACTTTTTTTCCCCGGTGAAGGCACGCATCATCAGAACAGGTTCCGGAGCATGTCGGGGAAGATAGTTCGTTTATGCCGGGACGAAGACCGCTGGAATGAAAAAAGCGTCCCTCCTTCGAAAAAAGGTTGACAGGTTTCCACCGTTATGTCATATTGTAAACGTATAATACGTATTTCGTTTACTAAAGGGCTAATAACTGCAATGATATCAGCGGAACCCATATCGGCTTTGAGCCGCAGCGAGAAAACCAGGATGCGGATCCTGGCCCATGCCCGCCAGGTTTTCCAGGACCGGGGCTTCCGCAAGGTGACCGTGGAGGAGATCTGCGCCGGTCTTGGCATGAGCAAGCGCACCTTCTACCGGTACTTTGCCGACCGGGATGCCCTGGCTGCGGCCGTGGTCTACGAAATACTGGGCCGTCACGCACCCGACATCATCGAGAACCTCACCTCCTCCGGACCCGTGGACCAGATCCTGAAAACCCATTTCGACCTGGTAGTCAACAGGGTTCTTGCCGGCGTTTCCACCCAGGTGCTGGTGGACGTACAGCTCTTCCTGCCCGATGTGTGGGAGCGGATCGAGCGGTTCCGGGCCCAGGTGATCCGGATCCTCACCGAATTGCTCCTCAGGGGGCAGCGGGAGGGGGTGGTTCGCCCGGACATCGATCCTTCAGCCACGGGCAAATTCATCCAGGGGGTGGTGAACAAGATGGCCAACCCCGCTTTTCTCATGGATCAGGACCTGACGATGGGACAGTTTATCCGCACGTTTCAAACCCTCTTGCTGCACGGGGTGCTTCAGAAAGCCCCCGGGGGAGTCGTTCCATGAACCGACCCGCCTGTAGCACCGGCGCCTTCCTCGTTTGCTGCCTGGCCTCGGCCTGGCTCGCGTGTCTGCCGTCATCGCGCGCGTGGGCCGACGAACCCGCCCCCGTTCGCTGGTCGGTGCGGGAAGCGGTGACCTACGCCCTGGCCCACAACCCGGAGGTGGCTGTATCGCACAACCGGATCGAGGAATTGAAAGAGCAGCGCGGCGAGGTCTTCGCCAACTTTCTCCCTGACCTGCAGTTCGAAGCGGGGTTCAAGTACATCGACAACATTCCGCAGATCGACATCGATTTCAATCTGCCCACCACGCCCCCCACCCGCTTCGTGAAGGAGGTGGAGGTGGGCGCCAACGACAACTACTCCCTCGAGCTCAAACTCAACCAGATCCTGTTCGCCTCCGGCCGGGTGTACTACGCGGACCGCGCCGCGAAGAAGCAGATCGCCTCCGGGGGCTTCCAGGAGGATGCAGTGAAGCTGAACGTGGCGCGCCAGACGGCCGAGGTCTATCACGGCGTCCGGATCTCCCAAAGCGTTGTCACCGTGCAGCAGGAAGCCCTGGACACAGCCCGTGCCCACAACGAGCACGTGAAAAACCGTTACGAGGCCGGCGCCGCCACCCGCCTGGAACTGCTCCGCAGCCAGGTGGAGGTCTCCAACCTGGTCTCGGGAATCACCGAGGCGGAAAAGAACCTGGAGACATCCATGACCTTGTTCCGGCGGGTCACGGGCCTGCCGGACGATGTTTCCGTGACGCTTACCGAGCCTGCCTCCACGTCCGCTCCTCCTCCCGCCAGCGAGGATCTTCTGGAGAACGCCCTGGACGCCCGACCGGAGCTGAAGGCCCTGGAGCAGAGCCGTTCCGCGCTGGAGGACCAGGCCCTGTCCGAGCGGGGCCGGATGCTTCCCGCGTTGAACTTGTTCGGAAGCTTTACCTATCAGAAGCCCTATTTCTCGGTGGTGGAGTGGCAGAAGATCTTCACTGTGGGTGCCGGGATCTCGGTGCCGCTGTTCGACGGCCTGTCCGCCTACCGGGGAATGCGTCGGGCCCGGGCCGCGGCCGAGACCCTTTCTCTCACGGCCGCGCAGACCCGCGCCGACGTACGCACAGAGGTGCATACCGCCCTGCTGGACCTGCAGGAGGCCCGGGTCCGGACCCGCACCACGGACGAAAATGTGGGGCGCGCCCTGCAGATGCTCGACATCGCGGAGAGCACCTATACCGCAGGCGCGGCCACCAGCCTTGAGGTGATCGACGCGCAACTGGCCACCACCCGGGCGCGACTGGATCATCTCAAGGCGCTCTACGACTACCGGATCGCATGCGTGAGGCTGGCTTATGCCTCCGGCGATCTCCAAGGAATCTGGAGGGATCAAGCATGGCAAAGCGGATCGTACCCATCGTCCTGATCCTGGCCCTGGTGGGCTACTTCGGGCACCGGTACTGGACGGACCAGAAAGCGCGGGATCAGGACCGGTCGTTCTACGGGACCGTGGAGGCGGTGGAGGTGGTAGTGAGCAGCCAGGTCACGGGACGCATCCTGGACCTGCCCGTTGAGGAGGGGGCGCAGGTGGAGGCCGGTGCCCTGCTCGCGCGGATCGACGACTCCCTGTACCAGGCCCAGGTGGAACAGGCACGGACCGGAATCCGGTCCGCACGCAGCCAGTACGCCGTGGTGAAGGCCGGCCTGGATGGAGTCCGCACCTCCCTCCGGCGGACCCGGAAGCTGCTGAAGACCGGCGCCGCCACGGAGATGCAGCTGGACGACCTGGAGACGCGGGAAGCCGGCCTGCTGGCGCAGAAACAGGTCATCGAGAGCCAGGTGGCCCAGGCAGAGGCGACACAGCACCTGGCCGAAACGCAGCTCGGTTACACGCAGATCCGGGCGCCGCTCAACGGAACACTGATCCGGCGGGATGTGGAACCGGGAGAGACCGCCTTTCCCGGCTCGGCGCTCATGACCCTCGCCAACCTGTCCGTGATGAAGGTCAAGGTGTATGTTCCGGGCCCCATGCTGGGAAAGATCCGGATCGGCCAGCCTGTGGACGTGATGACGGACACCTATCCGGGCAAGCCGCTTTCCGGGACCGTAGAGACCATCGCGGATGAGGCGGAGTTTACACCCAAGAACGTGCAGACCCGTGAAGAGCGGGTACGCCTGGTGTATGCCGTGAAGGTCCGCGTGCCCAACCCCGACGGGATCCTGAAGAGCGGCATGCCCGTGGACGCCACCTTCGAAGAGGAATGACCATGGCCCTGCTGGAGGCCCGGAACCTGAAAAAGAGCTTCGGCGACGTGCACGCCGTTTGCGGCGTGGACCTGGACGTGGAACCGGGGGAGATCTTCGGACTGGTGGGGCCGGACGGAGCGGGCAAGACCACAACCCTGCGTCTGCTGGTAGGCGTCATGGATCCCGACGAAGGACACGCCGTGCTGGACGGGGTGCCGATCGAGCAGGAGCCGGACAGGGCCCGGGAAAAGATGGGTTACATGCCCCAGCAGTACAGCCTTTACAGGGACCTGACCGTGGCCGAGAACCTCCGGTTCTACGCCGACATGTATTTTGTTTCTTCAGAGGACAGGCGTGAACGCCTGGAACGGCTGTACCGGTTCTCCCGCCTGGAACCCTACACCGACCGCCGGGCCGGGCAGCTCTCCGGCGGCATGTACAAGAAGCTGGCCCTATCCTGCAATATGATCCACGAACCCCGGCTCCTGCTCCTGGACGAACCCACCACGGGCGTGGATCCCCTGTCCCGCCGGGAACTGTGGGAAATCCTGTACACCTTCTCCGCGGAGGGCGTGGCCATCGTGGTGAGCACCCCCTACATGGACGAGGCGGAACGGTGCCACCGTGTGGGGCTCATGTCCGCGGGAGGCTTTCTCGTAACGGACAGCCCCCGGGACATCCTGGAAGGGTTCCGGGAGGAGATCTTCGAGGCCACACCGTCCGATCTGTTCGCCGCGCGCAAGGCCCTGGAGAACCGGACCGGCGTGCGCCGCAGCTACCCCTCCGGGGAGGTCCTCAAGATCGCGTGCGACCCGGGGATGACCCCCGGGGCTCTCTCCCGGGTGCTGGAAGAGGCCGGCCTCCCGGTGAAGGAGGTGGAACAGGTCCGTCCTACCTTCGAGGACGTGTTCCTCTCCATGGAGGACCGGAGTTCATGATTGCGGTTCAGGCGGAAGGTCTGGTGAAGCGGTTCGGGGAGTTCACAGCGGTGGACCGCGTATCCTTTCAGGTGGAGGAGGGGGCCATCTTCGGGTTTCTGGGACCCAACGGTGCGGGCAAGACCACCACCATCCGCATGTTGTGCGGCCTGCTGGAGCCCAGCGATGGGGAAGCTACGGTGGTGGGGTTCGACCTGGCCCGGGAACCGGACCGTATCAAGGAGAAGATCGGGTACATGAGCCAGAAGTTCTCCCTCTACGCCGACCTGACGGTGATGCAGAACCTGAGCTTCTACGCGGGCATCTACGGAATCCCCCGGAGGAAGAGACAGGCGCGGCTGGACTTCGCCCTGCGCATCGCCGGCCTCCAGGACCTGTCCGGCCGGCTCACCGGGACCCTGTCCGGCGGCGTGAAGCAGCGCCTGGCCCTGGGAGCGGCCATCCTGCACGAACCGAGACTGGTGTTCCTGGACGAACCCACAGCGGGGGTGGACCCGTCCAGCCGCCGGGTGTTCTGGGACCTGATCTCGGACCTGCGCCGGGAGGGGGTCACCGTGTTCGTCACCACCCACTACATGGACGAGGCCGAACAGTGCGACCGGCTGATCCTGATCTACTCGGGCCGGAAGATCGCGGAGGCCTCCCCCCGGGAACTCACCACGGAGGTGCTGGACGGCGCCATGGTGGAGATTGCGGGCCCGCCGCCGGAACGCCTGGTCCCCTGGCTCCTGGACCGGCCGGAGATCCTGCGGGCCCAGATCTTCGGCCTCACCTCCCGGGTACTGGTGGCCGGAGAACCGGACCCCGAGGAAACGGTCCGGGGGGTTCTCGCCGGGGGGGATTGGGACGGGGCCGCGGTGCGCCGGATCCGCACCAGCCTGGAGGACGCCTTTATCCATCTCATCGAACAGGAAGACGAACGCATCACGGCCGGCGGAGGACGCGCACGATGAGGACCCGCATCCCCGCCATCGCCCGGAAGGAACTCCTGCACGTGCTTCGGGACTGGCGCACACTGCTCATCGCCTTCGTGCTTCCGATTGTGCTGATCCTCCTGTTCGGATTCGCCATCACCTTCGATATCCGGGACCTGAAACTGGCCGTGTCGGATCAGGACCGAACCTCAGAGAGCCGGGACCTGATCGAGCGGTTCACCTCCAGCGGCTATTTCAAGGTGGTGGCCGAACACGCCGATCCCAAAGCCCTCACCCGCCTGCTGGACAGCGGGGAGGCGCAGATCGTCCTGGTGATCCCCGAAGATTATGCACGGGACCTGGAACGGGGCGGGACAGAGGCCGTTCAGGTCCTGGTGGACGGATCCGAATCCAACACCGCCACCATCGCGGGCAGCTATGTGGATTCGATCTTCGCCTCCATGAACCTCCGCTTGATGCGGGACCGGCTGGCGGCCCGCGGTCTTCCCGAGGCGGGGCTCCCGCCCATCCTTCCGGAGCTGCGCGTCTGGTTCAACCCGGAGCTGGACAGTACGGACACCATCGTCCCGGGACTGATCGCCACCATCATGGTGATCATCGCGGCCCTGCTCACCAGCCTTACCGTGGTTCGGGAACGGGAGTTCGGCAGCCTGGAGGGACTGATCGCCACGCCGGCGCGCAAACACGAGATCCTGCTGGGAAAGATGCTTCCCTACCTGGGGATCACCCTGATCGACTGCCTGGTGGTGGCCCTTGTGGGGGTCTGGGTTTTCGACGTGCCGTTTGCGGGAAGCATGGTGCTGTTCGCCGGAACGGCGCTGGTCTTTGCGGTGGCCGGCCTGTCCATCGGCCTGCTGGCCAGTGTGGTGGCCGGCAATCAGCTCCTGGCCAACCAGATCGTGGTCCTCACCACCCTCCTGCCCAGCATGCTGCTCTCGGGGTTCATGTTCCCGGTGCGATCGATGCCGGACTGGGTCCAGGCCATCACCTACGCGGTCCCGGCGCGCTACTTCATCACGATCTGCCGCGCAATCATGCTCAAGGCCGCCCCGGCACAGGACCTGGTCCGGCCCACGCTGCTGCTTCTCCTGTTCGGGGTGGTGCTGCTGTTGCTGTCGATCCGCAGATTTAAGAAAAAGCTATAGGAGAGGAAGGCAGCATGGGACGCATCGTACACATGGCGCGGAAGGAGTTCATCCAGATGTTCCGGGATCCGCGCATGTTCGGGTTTCTCTTCATCGCCCCCATCTTCCAGCTCTTTCTGTTCGGGTACGCCATCACCACGGACGTGCAGAACATCCGCCTGGAGATCCTGGACCTGGACCGGAGCCAAGTCACCCGGGACCTGAGTCGTTCCATCATCGAGTCGGGGTACTTCACCCGCGCGGGAGAGATGCGGTCCGACAAACAGATCTCCCGGGCCCTGGTGGACGGGCGGGTGGACATGGTCCTGGTCTTCCCCGAGGAGTTCACCCGGAAGCTGGACCGGGGGGAGACCGCGCGTCTGCAGATCCTGGCGGACGGGTCGGAATCCAACTCGGCTGGGATCGCCGCGGGCTACCTGCAGAAGATCCTCACCGACTTCAACACCGGGCTTCTGGAAAAGCGGTTGAACCACGTGGGCGCGCGGGCCATGCTGGGAAAGCAGAGCGACCCCCCGGTGGTCCCGGAGACCCGGTACTTCTACAACCCGGGGCTCAAGTCGAGCTTCTACATGGTCCCCGGGGTCCTGGCCTTGATCCTGCTGGTGATCACCATGCTCCTGACCAGCCTGGCCATCACGAGGGAGCGGGAGATCGGCACCATGGAGCAGCTCGTGGTGACCCCCATCAAGCCCTGGCAGCTCCTGGCGGGCAAGATGATCCCGTTCGCCATCGTGGGGTTCATCGACGTGAACCTGATCCTGGTCACCGCGGTGGGGCACTTCCGCCTGCCCATGGAGGGGTCCCTGGGCCTGCTCTACCTGGCCGCGGCCTTCTTCCTGTTCACCACGCTGGGGATGGGACTTCTCATCTCCACCGTGTCCGGCACCCAGCAGCAGGCCATCTTCGTGTCGCTCATGGTCATGATGCCGGCCATCCTGCTCTCGGGTCTCATGTTCCCCATCGAGAATATGCCGGACCCGGTCCAGTGGCTCACCTACGCCAACCCCCTGCGGTACTTCCTGGTAATCGTGCGAGGCATCGTGCTCAAGGGAAACGGGCTCGCCGTTCTGGCCCCCCAGTTCTTCATGCTCTTTGCCCTGGGTACGCTCGTTTTCACCCTGTCCGCGGCCCGGTTCCGCAAGACCAGCGTATAATACGTTAAAGATATAACCTTGCGGCGCCCGGTTATCTGCTCCCCCTGCCTTGAAAACTCCACGGATAAGATCTTCGCTACCCGGACAACTGTCTTTCGGCCATGAACAGGTCCCTCAGTACAGAGATCACAGGCGTCCTGCGGCAGGCAAAAAAAGGTTGACAGGGGCTGTCCCGCCAAGTAAATATAAATCAAATAATATTTTTCTAATATAATGAATAAGGGATAGAGGAGGAAAAGCCATGATGAAAAAACTGCTTCTCATGCTGCTGCTGATCTTCCTGGCCCTCACCTTCGCGCAGACGGCCCCGGCTCAGGTGGACGAGGACGGAGACGGATACTACACCGGCTCCGGCCCGAATGCGGATTGCGACGACGATGCCCTCGACGATCCGGCGCTCTGCGCCACCTGTTCCTGCGGAGAAGACGAATGCTGTGGCTGCGCCCGCTGCATCCATCCCGGCGCGTATGATGTCTGTGGTGATGTGTTTGACTCCAACTGCAACCCCGATACATGTGACTGCGACGATGATAACGACGGGGACGGCTTCGAGGCCGATTATTGCGGAGGCCCGGACTGCGACGACGATCCCTCCGATGATCCGATCATCTGCGACACATGCGTATGCGGAACCGAGGAATGCAGCCCATGCGCCGCCTGTATCAACCCCGCGGCCACGGAATTCCCGGACGACGACATCGATAACAACTGCAACGGCCAGGCCGACCATTTTATCGCCCACGCCGCGTTCGGCACGCCCAGCGAACCCAAGCTCAAGCTCATGCGCAACTTCCGGGACGACGTTCTCCTGAAGAGCGATATGGGCCGGAAGCTCGTGATCCTGTACTACCGGGTGAGCCCGCCCTGGGCGGACTTCATCGACCGGCACGAGCCCCTGCGGACCGTATGCCGGATCCTGCTGCAGCCCGCGTTCGGGCTCATGTGGGTCCTGCTGCACCTGTAACCCTTGAAGAACAGCCGTGGTGGGCGGCGGGCGATAATCTGAACACCAGGGGAACATCTACACCCTTATGGTAAAACCGGATCGATATTCGAAAAGAGGTCGCCGGGCACGCGTTGCCCTGATCTTCCCCTGCCTCCTTTTTTGGGTCTGTTCCTGTTCGGAGACCGAGACACCCTCCCCTCCCCCCCGGGACGTGCAGCGGACAGCGAACGCCACAAACCCCTGCCCGGCAGGAATGGCCTTGATCCCGGCAACGGTTGCCGCACGGGAGGCGGCCGAAGGGAAAGACCCGGCCGGCTTCTGCATCGACCGGTTCGAATATCCAAACCGGAAAGGCGTCCGCCCCTTGTGCAGGGTGAGCTGGAAAAAGGCAGCAAAGCTCTGCCGGAAGCATGGCAGGCGCCTCTGCACCCCGGCGGAGTGGGAACAAGCCTGCCGGGGGCCGGAGGACCTTCCCTTTCCTTACGGGAAGGAGCACAATCCGGAAACCTGTCATACCGATGCCGGCTGGAAGGGCAAACTGTCCGCCAGCGGCGCCTCCGGGAATTGTGTGAGCGGATACGGTGTCTGGGACATGGTGGGGAACCTGTGGGAGTGGACGGAAGGCGAACGGTCGGCGGAAAGGGAACAGAGGATCCTCAAAGGGGGTTCATGGGGGAGCCGGGGCGAGAAGTTCGCTTCCTGTTCGGCGGAGGTCCGAAACTATAAGGGGATCAAGCTCAGGTTCTACGGGTTCCGCTGCTGCAAAGACTTGCCGGCTTCCACTCCGTAAGGCTGAACGGTTTCCATGTGCCCGAAAGTTTCCCATCATGCAATCATGACAATTTCCGCACCAGGGAATTCTGCAAAGAAATGATCCTTGATCCTGCCCTCAAAACGACATAGGATCCCCTCAAGATCCATTGCGGTTTCTACCGCCGGAATGGCCCCCGGGAACCATACGGTCTGAATTACGCATAGACGATCGCAAAAAGTGATCAAGATGCCGATTGCAAACGTGAATAGAATCAATCTCTTCTATGAGGTGAATGGTCAGGGAGAGCCTCTCGTCTTGATCCAGGGCTTTGGGGGTGGACATGACGGTTGGTTTTTCCAGATTCGGACCTTTAAAAAGCACTTCCGAACAATCACCTTCGACCCCAGAGGCATTGGAAAAAGTGGAAAGTCCGGGGAATCCTATGCCTTCAAGACGATGGCAGATGATACAATCGGCCTGTTAGACTGTCTGGGGATCAAGAAAGCCCACATACTCGGTGTATCCCTGGGAGGCACCGTTGCACAGGAGATTGCCATTGAATACCCGGAAAGGGTGAGGAAGCTCATCCTCGTAAGCACGACGACCGGAAAGATGGACATAGGCGATCTCGATCCCGATTTGCAGAGAGTCCTGGGCATCATGGAGGACCCGACAAAGATTGACAATCAAAGCATCAATTTTTTCAGGGTGATGAGCAAAATCATTTCCTTGTCTTTCAATAAGAGACTCTATCGAGCGCTCATTTTGCCCCTGACCCTCTCCTACATCAGGTCTGTCGGTGTTGAAGGTTATCTCAAACAACTGGACGCTATTGCAGAACACAGCACGGCGGAGAGGTTGCATCGCATTCAATGTCCAACGCTGGTCATTACCGGGACCGAGGATAAACTTGTGTCGCCACGTTTTTCTGAAGACTTGGCGAGACGCATACCTCACGCGAAACTTACGAAGGTTGCCGGTGGTTCACACGCCTTCTTCATGGAAATGAGACACAGATTCAATCAGGAGGTTCTGGATTTCCTGGGAAAGGATTCATAGCGCCACGCGCTACCAGACCTCGTTCCGGTAACCGATGAAGCGCTCGAATAACCGTGCGAGGAAATCGTTGACCAGAAGCATGCGATAGCGCCAAAACGGTGAGTGGCAGTCCCGCGGCGCCAGTCTGCCTTCGTAGACATCCAGTAACGCGTCTGCCATGCGACTGCTGATAACCTCCAACAATGTCTCGCCCACTTCCTTGCTTGCCCCGGCGGGATTTCCGCACCAGGTTTCCGTTTCAAAATACTTCATTATGTGGATGAATCCACGCAACCGTTCCATGGGGCTGCCGCCGCCTTTTATCGCCGCTTCATCCGTTCCGCTGAACTTGATGGTCCTGCGAGGCAGGTTGCGGTAGTTGGGGTTCACATGGTCACCGGACAATACGAGCATGAGTGATGTCTCCACCAGGCCGGCGTGAGTATCACCCTCCAGAGTATCCGCATTCAGCTTTTCGATTCCGCCTAAAACCTCCGACAGATCATATCCGCCATCCGTAAAATTTGCGATCAGCAGCGAGAAGATACTGATCATTCTCGTGCCGTAACGTTTGTTACAAAACGCGGCCGCCTTTTCCAGCGCCAGGAAATGGCGCGGCCCGCCGTGGAAGTTCGATATCCAAATGTGCTTGAACCCCTGCGCGGCCAGGCTGCACCCCAGGTCCCGAAAGACTCGTTCTACCGTGCGCGCACGGAACATGATCGAGCCCGTCTGCGGCAGCACATCCGTGGCCACATAAACGGGGGGAAGGTGTAACACTTCCAAGCGCTCGTTTTTCTCGCACATGATCTCGATCGCCCGCAGCGCCAGCCCTTCACCCTCTTGGATATCAGCTACGGTGGGCAGGTGCGTACCGTGCACTTCGATTGGAGAGCAAGTAACCAGCACCACCGTATTCTCGCGGTCGGCAGAAGCGATCTCCGCGCCGCTTAAGTATTGCCATTCGCGCACCCGCGCGCTGTGCGCAACGTTGTTGTAGTCCATTACGGTCCTTTCAATCATCAAGATTCCGCCCCATTACCTCACACCCAAGCAGTAACCGACTCGTTTTTCAACGGTCTGGCGGATGCAATCGCCGCTGAAGATGAAACGGGGTGACATGTGCACCGTTTCTTTGAACCGTCCGCAACGCAAAAGGGATCGCTTGTACGGCTTTCCATCGAACCGATGCTTGCCTCCTTCGAAAACAACCCTCTCCCGGCTTAATCTTCTCGAATTCTCTCACCTCCTTTCTGCCAGCATACTCGAAATCTCCAGAAAAACCTCCTTGCCGTACGGTCCCCCAGATGTGATTATCAAATAACATAAGCCCGATGTTACTTCCGCTCTGAATGGATATCTGAAAGCTCTTGGCATCGATATTGATTCGTCACAACAATTGAAACCGGAGAGATGAAATGGAACAAACAGGCACAGCCGAGAAAGAGACCACCAAGATAAACATAGAGACAGGCATGACTCCAATAAAGGCAACCCCCTACATCCGGTTTCTTTCCGCAGCATTGCTTGTTCTCTGGGCGTGCCTGGTGGCGGCCGGGTGTGCATCCTTCCAGCATGATCCGTTCCCGCCCCCGGCCGATCCCGTTCTCCACGCCGAACCCTGGCCCGAGGCGAGCCGGAACTTCCGCTCCGACCCCCGCTGGCTGGGGGGGGACGGCGCCAGTTCGGTGGACCTGGAAGACGGCCGGGTGCTCTGGCTGTTCGGAGACAGCTTCGTGGATCCCAACGGATCCGGGGACCGGCACGAGGCGGAGATCGTGCGCAACACCGTCGCCGTCCAGGCCGGAACGGACCCTTCCAGGGCGTCCCTGGAGTTTTTCTGGGGCCGGGACCCCGCGGGATCCCCGGACGCCTTCTTCCCGCATGAAGGGCCCCAATGGTACTGGCCCGGGGACGGGATCTGCATCGAGCAACGCCTGGTCATCTTTCTCATGACCGTGGGCCCGGCGGAAAACGAGCTGGGGTTTGCGGCCACCGGCTGGGCCGCGGTGTTCATCCACAACCCGGAAGCTTCCCCGCCTGCATGGGATCTGCGTCCCCTGCAGGCGCCTGCAAACCGGCTCGGCATCGTTGTGGGATCCTCCAGCGTGCTCCACTGGAACGGGTTTGTCTATGCCTTCGGCACCCAACCCGAAACCCGGAACGTGTTTCTAGCCCGCTGGCAGGCGTCCTCCGTCGCGAAGGGGGATCTGTTGGAACCGGAGTGGTGGGCCGGGGAGTCCGCCGGGTGGCTCCGGGATGCGGCGCTCGAAACGGAAACCATCCATCCACTCGAACCGTTGTTGCCCGACGGACAGATGGAGTTCTCCGTGGAGTACGTACCGGCCCGGGAGCGCTGGTTCCTGGTGCAGACACTGAGTTTCATGGAGCCTCTGATGGCGGCACGATGGGCGGACCGTGTCACGGGTCCCTGGTCTTCCGGGCAGGCGTTTTACCGTCCCGAGGCCGTGGGACGGCCCACACTGCTCGTCTACGCCGGGAAATCGCATCCCGAGTGCACCGGAGCGCCGTTCGTGTTCACCTATGCCGTGAACAGCCTTGACGCCGACAGAATTCTCCGGGACAAGAAGATCTACTACCCGGAGTTCCTCAAGGGATGGGTGGACTAGGAGGGTTCCACGTCTCCGTTCAAACGGGCGGGCACGGTCTTCAAGTCGAATACGGGCAGGGTGTTGAACGCTTCCAGGGCTTCGGGTCCGATCCCCAGCCCGCGGAAGATCCTGGTTTCCAGTTGAAAAACACCGTCCTTGAGCTTCTGCAGCCTCTCCTGGGAAGCGGGTGAAATCCCGTAGCGAACCGCCAGGTCCTGGAAACGTTCCTCCAGGGAAACCACGCTGGTGTGGCGGACCCGTTTGTCCGCATAGTTCACAACCTGTGCATTGGAGAGCGGGGCCGACAACTCCCACGCTTCCACTCGGATGTGACGGCCCACGATCTCCGCCACCTCGGGGCAGCCCAGTTCCCGGAGAAGGTCCCGGGCTGTTTCCGCGTGGTTCTCCCGGGTCCGGAGACTGCGGGTTTTCGTGATGTCGTGCAGGAGGGAGGAGGCAAAGATGAGATCAAAGTCCAGTTTCCCGCCGTTCCCGTTGAGCGCCCTGCCCAGGTAGGAGGCCACCTGGCACACACGGTAGCTGTGCTCCACGATGTTCGGCAGCATGGAGTACCGCTCCATCAACTCCCTGCAGCCTGTTTCGTCCGGGATCTGATCCACCCAAGTCTCCGGTGACGGGCATCCGTTCCCATCGAACGGCCTCGTGGCACGCTCGGTCCGAGAACCGCCCTCTGATATTCTCACCGGTATTACGAAGTGTCAAATTTCGATGCCTGGAAAAACCGTTGAAGGGCAGGATCCTATTGCCTGGATTACTTGCGGGTGCAGACAATGACTGGGGCCTTCATCTTCCCTGCTGTTTTGGGCTCCATCGAACCTTTAACAGTTCCAGGATACGGCCCAGAGCCTGGCAGCGTTTGCGAAGCCGTTTGGCCTTGGAATCCCGAAGAAGGCTCCGCGGCAGGATCGAGTAGCGGAGGATACGAAATAACTGCTCGATGATCTTGAGCGGCAACCCGAGCACACCGGGCCGCCCCCGCATCCGGACCGAAGCGCGGCCATATGCGATGTTCCAGACACGGTAGTACGACTCTGTAGCACGTTCCGTCTGGACCCGGTGAATCACCAGGGCGTCGGGCAGGTAGAGAATTTTTCCGCCCAGGGATTGAAACCGTTTCATCAGTTCAGTGTCCTCACCTCCAATCCGCCTGCCGTCCGCCGAAAACCCCAAATCCGTCCTGAACCCCCCCAGTTCAAGGGCTACGGAGCGCCTCAACCCCATATTGCAGGAGAAGGGAGCAGCAACCACTCCCCCGAGGTGGATGCACCAGACTTGAACTCCATACTCGTAGCGTGTGGTAGGCCCACCGATCTCCTCTTCCTGTGATACCCGCAACCAGTGCGGGGTATTTTCCGGAAGCAGGGGAAGTATGCGCCCTCCCGAGGCCAGGACCGCCGGGTCCTCGAAGGCCTGCAGGTGTGCTGCCAGCAACCCGGGATCCGAATCCACATCGTCATCCAAAAAGACCAGCACTTCCCCCCCGGCCTCCCGCAGCGCCCGGTTTCTTGCATGGGATACCCCCCTGCAGGGCTCCTGAATCACGCGGACACACAAGGGGGTTTCACGGGCAAACCGGCCGGCCGCATCGAAAGCGCCGTCCTCGCTTCCGTTATCCACGACCAACAACTCCCAGGGGACTCCGCAACACTGCCTCTCGAGTTCCTTCAACGTCCGCAGGAGGTCCTTCTTTCGGTTCAGGGTACAGATGGCAATGGAAGCCTTGCCCGCGGGCATTTTTCGGGTGCTCCCCTGTGTGTGAACGGATGTTTTATAATGTGGCGGTCAATCTATCAATCCTATCCTTCGTTTGTAAAGTCTATGGGTCAGATCGTGGCCCGGACTGTTTACAAGGCCCGTATCCATTCTATATAATCCTTTCGTCCATGAATCCTACCGTTCCCGAACGGATCCGGGCCTTGTCGATCCAGGGTCCTTCACGGAAACACACAACCATGAAGGCCAGCTACCAAACTTCCGACCACCCCAAGGTATCCGTGGTCATCGTCAACTGGAACGGCCGCGAGGACACGCTGGCGTGCCTCGCATCCCTGGCATCCAGCGACCATCCCTCCTTCGAAATCGTGGTGGTTGATAATGGCTCCAAGGATGGTTCCGTGGATGCGATCCGGGCGGCACATCCGGCCGTCAGGATCCTGGAAGCTGGAGAGAACCTCGGCTTCGCCGAAGGGAACAACCAGGGGGTTCAAGTCGCAATTCAGTCGGGCGCTGAGGTGGTCTTCCTCCTCAACAATGATACCACCGTGGCACCGGATTGCCTCACCCGCCTTGCCGAATCCGCAACCGAACTCCCGGAAAACAGCGTACTCGGTGCAAAGATCCTCTACCAAGATCATCCGGACACGATCTGGCATTTCGGCAGTCGGTGGGATGCAAAGCGCTTCGTCCTGCATACACTCGGGGAGAACGAACCCGAAGAACAGTGGACGCAGAGGTTGGAGGTGGATTACATTATCGGGTGCGCCATGTGGATCCCCTGTGAGGTCATCCGTCGGATCGGTCTCTTCGACAAGCGTTTTTTCCTCAACTACGAAGAAACCGACTTGTGCTTCCGCGCACGGAACGCCGGAATCCGTCTATTCAGTATCCCGGAAGCCCATGTTTTTCACAAAGTGGGCTCATCCTTCCGAACGAACGCACACCTGATGTACTTCTGTGAACGGAACCGCCTCCTCTGGATCCAGAAGAACTTCCATGGGGCGGAACGGCGAAGAATGGTTCTCCGACGGGAGATTCCCGACAAGCTCAAGGTGATCCTTAAGATCGTTCGCCGCTCCTTCGAATGCGTCCTGTACTACCTATTGGGCCTTCGAGACCGCTATGAGTACAAACGATACAAGCTTGAGGCAAACTGCGCCTCGGTGCTCGGCTGGATCCACCACTTTCGTGGCCGGTACGGTGATTGTCCGCCAAAGGTTCGAAAGGCCTTTGTTCCCTCCGGGGCCCTGACGATGAATTCGAGGGGAGCCGAAATGAACAAGAAGAAGAAGGTTGAAAAGCACGATGATTAACCACCGTGCCGATCCTTTTCGGCTTCCTCATGACAAGTGAGCCTCACTCTGTGAAAAACAGTTCAGCCAATAAAAATATCATACTTGTACTTGATAGTTTCGGTCTCGGAGGAGCGGAACGTCAGGCATTGAATCTCGCAATCTTTTGCAAACATAACACGAACATTCATGTTGAAATCTGGGGACTGTCACGAGAAGGGCGGTGTTTCGACCTTTGTCAAGAACACGGTATCCCTTGCAGGACATTTCCATTCTACTGGCGCACCGATAAATTCAAATATTTCCTTAGAACATTCCTGAGGGCAATCCGCTTCGTTTGGCGTTTGAGGAAATCACGACCGTTTGCCCTCATATCATATTGCTTGAAGCCAAATGTTCTTTGTGGAATAAGCTGGCGATTTACAGGAGCAAAAACATGCATCTGGAGCCAACGTGACCTGGGCACCTATCGTCTACCTCGATTTCTGGAAAAGGCTGCAATTCGATCCGTGCCCTGTTTCGTCTCGAATTCAAAACATGGGATTTCCTACCTGCGGGATGAACTCAAAGCCCCTGAAAAAAAGGTTCACTTTGTTCACAATGGCATCAGGCTTGAACCACCTCAACAAGATAGAATCACATGGAGAGCCAGCCTCTCTATCCCTCCAAATACTTTTCTCGCCTGTATGGTAGCAAACATCCATTCAAATAAGGACCATGTAACGCTGATCAAAGCATGGAACCTGGTTTGTAAGGATATGAATTCCACGGATCCTCCCCCGATTCTTCTTTTAGCAGGCTATCTATCAGAGCCCACTGCAAGCGAATTGAATTGTTTGATTACACAGCTGCAAATACAAGATTCGGTGCGTTTTCTAGGACAGGTAGATGACGTCTCCGGACTTTTACAGACTGTTGATATTGGTGTTTTCAGTTCTCGTAAGGAGGGATTTCCTAATGGATTGCTTGAAAGCTTGGCTTCCGGCTTACCTGTAATTGCTACCGATATTCCAGGCATCCGGGAGGCGGTCGGATCGAACAACCGGTGGTGCCTGGCACCTCCCGGAGACATTTCGAAGTTCGCCCTGATTATTCTGAAGCTATTCAGAGATCCTCATCTCCGCAAAGAAATCGGACTCATGAACCAAATGCGTGTAAGAGAT
The DNA here is from genome assembly GCA_964439795.1 of uncultured Thermodesulfobacteriota bacterium. GTDB lineage: Bacteria > Desulfobacterota > DSWW01 > DSWW01 > DSWW01 > CAYTRL01. The sequence continues at coordinate 1,447 of CAYTRL010000017.1, read as the reverse complement.
TTCTTTTCCGTAGAGAAAATGGGGCAAGGGACTATCGAGATTATGAATCGTTCCGCTCTGCCAGAACATACGGAAAGCTAAACATCCCTGTTATGCAACTTCGATAGATCGGAGAAATACCGATGGGCCTCGGTGATGCTCTAATGATCAATGGCATTATTCACAACTTAAAATGCTGCAATCCTCAAAGTAAAGTTGTTGTTTTATACGACAGCGACAGACCAACAAATGTTAAAGGCGAATCAGAATTATTTCGTGGGAATCCAGAGATCGTCCTGTTTACATCAATAAAAATATGGCGCTATATCCGTTGGATTTTCTTTCCCTTTTCCGTACAAGTACTTCAATTATATAAAAATTTCATGTACTTCATTTACGACAACGACAAGGATAAAGTTTTATACCCCAAGGATGATCATATTATTTTGCAGGGATGCGAAGAGCTGGGCATAAATTGCCAACACATGAAACCTCTTGTTTTTATTACCGAAAAAGAAAGAAACCGTGCTGCATCTCTCCTAAGCCGGAAAAACCTTGAAGAATGCCAATATTTCTGTATCGAACCAAACATCAAAGAGTCATTCAGTACGACCAACAAAGCATGGTTCTGGGACAGGTGGCAGGAACTCATAAAGCGTTTGAATGAAGAATTCGCTTCTCATAGTCCAAGAATGCAACTCGTTCAATTAGGAGCCCCTGGAAGTAAAAAGCTGGAAGCTACAATTGATTTGCGGGGAACACTCACGTTCAAGGAGACCGGAGAAGTACTGAGGCGCTCTGCTGGACTTGTCACTACCGAAGGAGGCCTCATGCACCTTGCAACATCTGTTGGAATAAGATCGGTCATCCTTAATTCGGGATATCATCCGAAGTGGTTATCATGTTATCCCGATGATATCGTTCTTTACTCAGACTTGGAGTGCAAGGCGTGTGGTCTGAGAGTTCCTTGTCCGAATGAAAGAGAATGTATGAAAAGGATAACCGTAGATGATGTTTACAAAAGTATCCTGTTGTTGCTGAAACAAGCAGGCCCGAACACGGGATAATCTGCATCCTTGTGGAAGTCAGAGGGTCGTGCCGCACAGGTCGTTGTACAAGGCCAGGAACTTCCCTCTGATGATGTCCGGATGAAAGTTCTCTCGAACGTAGCGAGCACCTTCCGTGTTGAGGGCTGGGCTTTCCAGCAGTGCTGAAAACATCCGGCTCAATTCATCGAAATTTGTCGCCTGTCGGCAGTGGGACATGCGGAAACTCCATATGACCTGCCTGCCATTTGCGAGCGCTTCAACGATACTGTTCGGCAAGCCATCATGTAGTGTCAGACGAAGGTGGATATGCGATCGCTCGATACATGGCTAAATGTCTTCCTGCCATCCGAGAATCCGAACATTCCTCGCTGCCTCTATTCCTTTTCCATCATGAGCCAGTATGTTGAACTTCACTTGTT
>CAYTRL010000016.1:0-30248 GCA_964439795.1 uncultured Thermodesulfobacteriota bacterium | reverse complement strand
GATGAAGTCGAACGGTTCGGAATCCGGAGGGCGGTGTTCCGGTACAACGCCGATCACGGCTGGAATAACCATACCCGCTTTCTTAATGATGACGGTGTCTCCGATCCGGATATCCTTCCGCTGGATTTCGTCCTCGTTGTGCAGGGTGGCGCGGGCCAGGGTGGAACCGGCCAGTTCCACCGGTTCCAGTTCGGCCACCGGCGTCAGGGTGCCGGTTCGGCCCACCTGGACGGTAATGGCAAGGATCCGGGTCTCCGCCCGGTTGGCGGGGCTGTCTTCAAGGAACTTGTAGGCAACGGCATAACGGGGGCTTTTTGCGGTCTCCCCCAGTTGCTTCCATTGACGGAGGTCGTCGACCTTGATCACCGCCCCGTCGATCTCGTAGGGTATGTCTTCCCGAAGGGCCTCCAGTTCCGCCGCGGCGTCGAAGATCTGTTCCAGGGTTTTGCATTTCCAGCGGTATTTCTGCGTGGGAAGCCCCAGGGTGTCCAGGGTGTCAAGGATCGACGACTGGCGGGAAACCGAAAGTCCCTCCGAGGCGCCAACGCCGTAAAAGAACGACTTGAGCGGACGGCGGGCGACGATGCGGGGATCGAGGTTTTTCAGAGAACCTGCGGTGGCGTTCCGGGGGTTTTCGAACGGGTCCTCCCCGGTCTCCACCAGGGAATCGTTCATCACCCGGAAGGCCGGGGTTTCCATGTACGCTTCTCCACGTATCTCCAGAAGGCGGGGCGGGTCCACTGTGCTCAACCTCAGCGGGATCACCCGGATCGTCTTGATATTGGCGGTGATGTCGTCTCCGGTAGTGCCGTCTCCCCGGGAGGCCCCTCGAACAAGCAGCCCGTTCTCGTAGAGCAGACTGACCGAAACCCCATCGATCTTCGGCTCCATCACATACGACACGTCCTGCCCGGGCAGAAGTTTCCGCACACTGGCATCGAACTTCCTCATGTCGCGTTTGTTTCCCGGATTGGGGTCTTCCAGATAGAAAACGTTGTCCAGAGAAAGCATGCGATGAAGGTGTCTGACGTGCGGGAACCCTTCGGTGGGTTGGCCACCCACCCGGCGGGTGGGGGAATCCGGTTGAATCAGGGACGGGAACTCGTCCTCCAGCGCTTCCAGTTCCCGGATGAGAAGATCGTAATCCCTGTCCGAAATCTGCGGTCTGGCCTGAACGTAATACAGGATGTTGTGCCGGTTCAGCTCGTCCGTGAGCTGGCGGATCCTTCTTTCGGCCTGCTGCCGTTTCATGGGCCTCTCGCTGATGGGGATCGATCGAAAATTCTGCTCATCATAGTAGCCGCCATGACCCGGAAAAATCAATGCCCCGCATCCGGAACCGCGCCCGTGAATACGTCCCTGCCACCTTGCAAAACGGAGCGGACCGGTGATAGCGTACGATGCATCTATCCGAGAAAAGGGCCGGGCGGCGAACGGGTGTGGACGGTTACACAGGGGCGTTGGTATTTCCTGCAAACGGGTTCCTGCCCGGCAGCAACGTAAAAGGGGTTCACCATGAAAAAAGTTCTCATCGGTACGGTGGTTGTCTTGATCCTCCTGCTTCTGTGCGCAGTTCTGGCCCCCTTTATCGTGAATCTGGATAAATACAAAGACACGATCCTGGCGCAGTTGGAACCCTATGTGCCCCGGGACGTGGATTTTCAGCACGTGGAGCTTACCCTGCTGACGGGCGTCGGCGCTGAGGTCCAGGGCCTCCGCATCTCCGAAAATCCACAGTTCGGTGGCGGGGACTTTCTGCAGTTGAAGACCCTGAAGGTGCGCATTCAGATTCTTCCCCTGCTCAAGGGGGAGATCAAGGTAAACAGGATCATTTTGGACCAACCGGTGGTGCACCTGATCCGGAATGCGCAGGGGGTGTTCAATGTTGACGACCTGGCCGGGGAAGAGGCGGAGGGGGCGGCGGGAGAACCGGCCCCGGATGCTACGGTTGCCCCTGAGGAAGTGGACGCGAACGCAGGCCCCGGTGTTCTGGCCTGGCTGCTCGTGAACGACCTGGATGTTCGAAACGGGACGGTTACCTACCGGGATGAGACCCTTTTCCCGGAGGCTCCCCCTCTTGTCCTGGGCGCACTGGACCTGACCGCGAAGGATCTTTCCCTGTCGAAGCCGGTGACCCTGAACCTCGATGCAGGGGTTTTCCAAACCTCCGGACAAAACCTGCACCTGACGGGTGTGGTGGGGCCGGCGGGGGATCCCCTCGTGGTGGAGGGGATCCCGTTTCAACTCTCGTGCAAACTGGATCCGTTGCCCTGGCAGGCGGTTCCGGAGGCGGTTCGAAACCGAGCGCTGGACGGAACACCCTATCGCCTGCTCTCCGGATCCTTGCGGCTGGACCTGGAGGCAGACGGGGCGCTGCAGGCGGGGATACGCACCCGGTCCGAATGGCATCTGGACGATGGGGTTCTTCAGAAGAGTGTTGCAGAGGGATCCGGGGCCGCCACGGGCAGGGTAGAGCTGATCCTGACGGAAGAGGCCCTCCTGAACCATCCGGCCCGTACGCTGGAGATCGTTTCCGCCGAGGTTTCGTTGAACGGGAACCGCCTTCGCCTCCAGGGGCGGGTGGAAGATTATATGGAAGCTCCTCGGTGGGACCTGGATCTCCGGACCGTAAAGCTGGAGCCGAATACCCTGATCACCCTGTTGCCTGTTTTCGGAGCCGGGATACCCGAGGAACTGCAAATGGAGGGACCGGTCTCGGTCCAGTTCCATTCCGACGGAAGCCTGGACAAGCTGCGGTTCGACGTCAATGCGGACATGAACCAACTCAAGGTGCAGTACGGGGACAGCTTCCAGAAGGCGGTCGGAACCCCTTGTTCTCTGATCGGAAACGGGACTCGAGAAGGGGATCGACTGACGCTCAAGGACATGCAGGTTCAATTGTATCAGCTGATCGTGAACACATCCGGAGAGGTGGTCATGGGGGAGCCGATGCGGTTCGGTTTTCTTGCGCAAAGCCGGCCGGTAGAACTGAAAGGGTGGGGGAGTCTCATCCCGGCGCTTTCCGATGTTCGACCCGACGGCAGCTTTCTGATGAGGGTCTCCGCCCGGGGAACCCCGGAAGACGCGTCCGTAAACCTGCAGCTCACATCGGACCGGCTCGGATTCCATTTGCCCGAGAAACCTGAAGAGCCTGCCAAGGCCGCGGAGACCACCGGGACCCTGTCGTCGCTGTCTCTGGAGGCAAAGGCCCGCAAGCGTGCGGAGAAGGTCGAGGCCTCGGGCACACTGAACATCGGAAAGGGGAAGGTCATGTCCGTCCCCTTTGAACGTTTCCTGTCACGCGTCCGGGGTTCGCAGGACCAGGTGGACCTGTCCGGTCTGGAGGTCCGGGTTTTTCGTGGACAAGTGCGCGGAACCGGACGGTACCGGATGAAGACGGGCGACTGGTCGTTCAAGCCCGTTCTGAAAAATATCGCGGTGGAAGATGTCCTGGATAACCTGACCGATTACAAGAACCTCTTTTCCGGAAGGCTTTCCGGAACGTTCCAGGCAAAGGGCCGATCCAAGGCGGGAGGGAAGGGCAAGCCGACGGTCACGGGATCCTTCCGGCTCGACCGGGGGGAATTAAAAAACTTCAACCTGGTGGGGGATGTGGTTCAGGCCCTGCTGAACCTGCAAAATGTGGCCAAGCTCCTGGGAGGGATCAAAGGGGAGGTCAGCGAGCACGCGTCCACCAAGTTCGATGCCCTGGACGGATCGTTCCGGTTCGTAAAAGAAACCCTGACACTGAAGTCCCTGCACTTTCACAACCTGATGACAAGCCGGTCTACAGATTCCGATGCCCTCTTCCATGGAAGCGCGGCGCTGGATAGCGGGCTTCTTGATCTGAAAGGAAAGGTCATCCTTTCCCCGCGGGATTCCGCGCATCTGGCCCGGGAGGCGGATGTCCTTCGTGCCCTTCTCAACGCAGAAAAACGGATGGTGTTTCCCCTGACACTGAAGGGGCGAATTCAAAAGCCGGTTCCGTTTTTGGACACCCAATATGTCGCAGGAGCGATCACCCGGTACTACGCACGTAAGGGGCTGGAAGAGGGGTTGGGAAAGTTGCAGAAGGAGCTGGGGCTTCCGCCGGGCGGAAAAGGGAAAGGGGAGAAGCCTGTGGAAGATCTCCTGCGACAGCTGTTCAAATGAGGATCGGATCCGGGAAAGAATCCAGGAGGGCGGATGCCCATGGTAAAAACCGTTACCTTTTCTCTGCGAACCCAGGGGTTCTGTGATCTCCTGGACGTGACACGGGCGGTGAAGGAATCCGTGGCCACCTCCGGGGTGCGGCACGGAACCGTTACCGTTTTTGTTCCCGGTTCCACGGCCGGGATGATCACCCTGGAGTACGAATCCGGGGCCGTGAGGGATTTTCAGGAGCTCATGGAGCGCTGGATTCCTGCGGAGGGGAACTACCATCACAACGAGCGATGGGGGGATGGAAACGGGTTTTCGCACATCCGGTCGGCCGTGACCGGCCCGGCGCTCACCGTTCCTTTCCGGGATGCCCAGCTCCTGATGGGCACCTGGCAGCAGATCGTGCTGGCATGTTTCGATAACCGTCCACGTGAACGAACCGTCGTGCTGCAGATTCTGGGCGAGCCGTAAGAAAAAAGGCACAGACGCCGGAGCAGACCGTAAGCCGAGTTTTGTTCCCCGGAAGGATTTCTCCACCCCGGGGCGGTAACCATTCCTCTAGGACATGGGTTGCCCCATGTCTCAAGCGACCAACCCGAGGGCATCGGACGGGCAATCCGTTCCCCCGGATGGGGGACGCCCTCCTATTTGGTCTTGCTCCAGGTGGGGTTTACCTAGCCGACCCGGTCACCCGGATCGCTGGTGAGCTCTTACCTCACCGTTTCACCCTTACCCGCCAGGAAGCGGGCGGTCTGTTTTCTGTGGCACTTTCCTTGAGGTTGCCCTCACTGGGTGTTATCCAGCACCCTGCCCTGTGGAGCTCGGACTTTCCTCCCGTTTCCCAAGGGAAACCAGCGGTTACCTGTTCTACTCCGGCGTTGTGCCAAAACGGTATTTATCTGGAAAAGCGGAACCGTCCGAAGTTCCTGTTGGCGTACAGGAACCCCGATACGGAACCCGCGGGTTCACACCTCTTCGTCCGGAAGAACGCAGTACAGGATCCGCAGGCAGTGGGGACAGCTCCGGACCTCACCGGTTTGCAGCACTTCATTTACGGTTTGCGGCGGCACACCCAGGTGACATCCGGGGCAGACGTCGCCCCGGACCACAACCACGGCCTGTCCCTGCCGCATCTTGCGGATCTTTTCGTATTGCCGGAGGTGACCGTCTTCCAGGCCCTGGCAGACGGCATCCCGCTTCTGAAGAAGCTTCTCCCCGCTTTCGCGAAGGATAGCGATTTCCTCCTCCAGACGAACTTTTTCATGCTGGATCTCTTTTTCTTTGTCAGCGATCACCTGCTCCTGGGTCTTCACGGATTTTCCCAGGTTATCGATTTCATCGAACAGGAGGAGGATTTCGTCCTCTTTGCTGGAGTTCTCTGCTTCGGTGAACTCGATCTCCTTCAGCAGGGCCTTGTACTCCGTGTTGGATTTGACCTCAAACTTTCTCGCCTGCTTCTTCTGCAACTGTTCCGAGTTGGCCTGGAGCGCCTTCTCCAGCGCCCGTTGTTTCATGACGGCCTCCTGGAGCAGCTGTTTCTGGGATGCCAGCTTCTGCGAGGCTTCCTCGAATGCGCGGTCACTGCTCAACAGTTGCTGCGGGATTTCCTGCTGACGACGGCCCGTTTCGGCGAGTTCGTCGTCCAGTCGCTGCAGTGCCAGAAGTGTTTGCAGTGTGGTACCCAATGTCCTCTCCTTGTGCGCAGTGAAAAAAAAAGTGCATCCCGGTGATGCACTTTAATCGGTTTCGAGGATCGGTCTCAACCGGGCCGGGTTCCTTGTTTCGGGTCAAGACGCGTGCGTCCCACCGGTCCCGCGCGCGGAAACCGGGGCGGCGAAACGGGTTTTCCCCGCAGGGGATGCAGTCAAAGGTGGGCCCACCAGGGATCGAACCTGGGACCTTCCGGTTATGAGCCGGTGGCTCTACCAACTGAGCTATGGGCCCGGATTGTGTCATCGTGCACCAAAAGGTTTCGGGTGGAACGGGAGACCGGAGTCGTACGTCCGCGAACCGGAAGCGGTTATCCGTCCACAAAGTTTTTCAATTGCTTGCTTCGGCTGGGGTGGCGCAACCGGCGAAGCGCCTTGGCCTCGATCTGCCGGATACGTTCCCGCGTCACATCAAAATTCTGGCCCACCTCTTCCAGCGTGTGATCGCTTTTCTCTCCGATTCCGAAACGCATCCGGAGGACCTTTTCTTCCCGGGGGGTGAGCGATGCAAGGATCTTGCGGGTCTGCTCGGCCAGGTTGACGTTGATGACCATGTCCGAGGGAGACACCACCCCCTTGTCCTCGATGAAATCACCAAGATGGCTGTCCTCTTCCTCCCCGATGGGGGTTTCCAGAGAAATCGGTTCCTTGGCGATCTTCAGCACTTTCCGCACTTTTTCCAGGGGGATCTCCATCTTCTCGGCGATCTCCTCCGGTGTGGGTTCCCGGCCGTACTCCTGCACCAGGTACCGCGATGTACGGATCAGTTTGTTGATGGTTTCGATCATATGTACGGGGATGCGTATGGTGCGTGCCTGGTCGGCGATGGCCCGGGTGATGGCCTGACGGATCCACCACGTGGCATAGGTGCTGAACTTGTACCCCCGCTGGTATTCGAACTTGTCCACAGCTTTCATCAACCCGATGTTTCCTTCCTGGATCAGGTCCAGGAACTGAAGGCCGCGATTCGTGTATTTTTTGGCAATACTGACCACCAGCCTCAGGTTGGCCTCGATCAGTTCGCTCTTGGCGAACTTCGCCTGGATTTCGCCGATCTTGATCGATTTGACGACCCGTTTTAAATCCAGCGAGGTCATCTGGGCTTCGGTTTCGATCCGTTTGATATTGCGTTGAATGGAATGGATCCGGTTCGCGGTATCGCTGAGGTCCTGGAATTTCATCTTCATCCGCTTGACGACCCGTATCTTGTCCTTGGGTTTGATGAGGACCATCAAATACGCCCGCTTGACCTCTTCCGGGCGGAATCCGGTCGCCTTCCGGATTTTTTCAAGTTCCTTCTCGTACTTTTCAATTTTCTGCAGGTGCGCCTTCAAGCGCTGGACGATACGGTCCAGCTGTCTCGGATGAAAGGGTGTCCTGAGCAGTTTGGCACCGATCCGGATCCGGTTTTTGGTGATCTTTGTTTTCTTGACCTTGTTCTGGATTTCGGAAAGGGAGCGTTTTTTTAACGCGCCGTGAAGCTTCAGGTTTTCCTGGTGGGATTTCGTCACGTCGGTCAGCAGGTTCAGCACCTTGGACTGGTGTGCTTTTTCTTCCTCTTCATTGTCCATGTCCTCGTCGAGGTTTTTCAGGATATCCTTGATGTTCACATGCCCCGAGCGGATACGGTCCGCCAGCAGAAGCGATTCGTGGATGGCGGAAACGGTATGCAGGGCTTCCTTGCGAACCTGCATCTCCCCCGATTCGATCCGTTTGGCAATCTCCACCTCTCCCTCCCGGGTCAGGAGGTTCACCATTCCCATCTCGCGGAGGTAGAGGCGCACCAGGTCGTTGGTCTTGCCCAGGGGGGGGGCTTCCGTTTCTTTCTCTTCCTCTTCTTCCGTCCCGGACTCCTCTTCGTTTTCTGCTACATCTTCCTGCTTTTCCTTCTTGATCTTTTTCGAGGAATCAATGATCTCGATATCCATGTCGCCGAACATGGACATCACGTCATCCATCTGGTCCCGGGAAAGGACATCGGTGGGCAGGTGCTGGTTCACTTCATCATAGGTAAGGTACCCCTTCGCCTTGCCGATGCTGATCAGTTTCTCGACTTCTGAAATGTTTTTTCGGGGTCGTTTCATCAGTCCGGTTCTCCGCGTTGCAAGGGGACATTCCTGGAGCCGTGGATTACGGCTGAAGAGCCTTCTCCTCTTCAAGAAGCCTCTGTTTTTCCATAAAAAGTCTGCTCTGCAGATCCTTCTGGCTCAGGGTTTCCGCCTCTCGGATTTTCTGATTCAACCGTTTCAGCCGGGCCTGGAGACTTTTTCTTCGGATCCGGCGGATGCTGTCCTGGAGCGCGGTGGCCGCTTCCGGTTCTGTGAACTCCTCTCGGCAGGAAAGACCTGTGAGCAGGCCGGACAGCGCGGGGTCCTCCTGAAGCAGAAGGATTTCGGACAGATTCACCGTTCCGCGAGTCCGGAAGTGGGTGGAGAGGAGTTCCACGAACCGTTTCAGGGAACGGTCGGTAAAAAAATCAAGAACGTTTGCTTCGGAAAGATGGAGGCTCAGCTCGGGAAACTGTATCAAGATCTGGCACACGAGACGTTCCTCCGCAGGCCAGTTGGCCGGAGGCTTCGAGCGGGGTTCCTCCGAAGCCGGGGGGGCCCGATCCTTTTTCCGCGAGAGCGCAGCCAGTTCGTCCCGGAGAAACCGCTCCTCGATGCCCAACCGATCCGAAAGAGAACGGATCCGCAGCTGTTGCTCCAGACGGTCGGGGATCTTGTGGAGAACCGGCAGGATTTCGCGTGCTGCACGCACCTGATCCTCCACCGAGCCGCGGAACCGAACCGCTTCGGTTTTCTCCCGGAGGAAACAGTCGAGAAGTGGAGCCGCTTCATCGAGCTTCTCCTGTAATGCGTCCCGGCCCTCACGCCGAAGGAAACTGTCCGGGTCGTCTTCCGGGGGAAGATAGACCGCCCTGGCGTCGATGGATTTCTCCAGGGTTTCCGGCAGGTTACGAAAAGAAGCCTGTTTTCCCGCATCGTCTCCGTCGAACAGAAACACAAAGTGACGGGAATACCGCTTCAGGATCTGCGTTTGCTGCAGGGTCAGGGAGGTACCGAGAACCGCTACGGTATGATGAAAGCCGTTCCTCTGCATCGTGATCAGATCCATATACCCCTCGACAAGAATCACACAGTTCCTCTCGCGGATGGATGCCTGTGCCTGATGGAGCCCGTACAGCACCGTCCCCTTCTTGTACAGGAACGATTCCGGTGAATTGATGTATTTCGGGCCTTCCGGGTCCAGCGTGCGGCCCCCGAAGGCGAGAATCTGCCCCGTCGTGCCGTGAATCGGAAACATGATCCGGTTTCGAAACCGGTCGTAGTACCCCCGTCCGGACTTCCGGGCCTGGATCAACCCCAGTGAAGAAGCGCGATCCAGCGAAGAAGGGGGTTTCGACAGGAAACGGACCAGGCCGTCCCATCCGTTGGGGGCGTACCCCAATGAAAATTCCCGGATCATTTCCGGACCGACTCCCCGCTGTTCCAGGTACCGGCGGGCGTGTTCCGCACCGGTGCTTTTTTGCAGGGTCTGCGCATAAAAACGAGCCACCTCCCGGTTGAGATCCACCGCCCGGCGGTGGGCTTCTTCCCTTCGGGGATCCTTCCGTGCCCGGGGGTCCCCCAGGGACACTCCCGCCTGGCGCGCCAGCTCCCTGACGGCATCCAGGAAAGGCACATGGTGAAACTTCATGAAAAAACTGTATGCGTCTCCACCCGTCCCGCAAGCGAAACAGTGAAAGGTATTCCGTTCCGGGTTGACGATCATGGATGGATTCTTGTCCGGGTGAAAAGGGCAGAGCCCTTTGTAATATTTCCCCGCCCGGGTCAGGGAAACACAGGGGGATATGACATCCAGGATCGAAACCTTTTCCGCAATTTCGCGGATGGTTGTTTCCGGAAGTTTCGGGGCCATGGGTCCGGTTTTTTCAGGGGACCGTGGTCAGGGTCCCCTTGTTTCTGTCGTTTTTTTATCCGGGTGCCAACCGCACCCCGTTGCCATCCGCCTGAACAATCGGTCAGCGATCTCCAGCCGGTACCTGTCAAAACAATAGGAACCGGAGAACTCCTCGATGCATGGAGGCTTCCACGGAAAGGAAGCGGTTCGCGGGGCGTTAGATCGTGGCTTCTGATGGGTAAGAATCAGCGGTGGCTGCAGGGGATTCGAAATCGATTTCTCGGGGCCGCGCGCCGGAATGACTTCCCCCCCCATCTTATCGCTCTGTGGAATCGTTGTGTTTCCGGGTTTCCTCCGGCCGCGAAACGTTCATGCGAAATCGGCTACGGAGGCGGAGATGAAGAAAATCCGACCCCGGAGGGGCTTTGCAAGTCCCTGCTTCCGGAGTCGTTTCAAGGTTCGTTTTTTCGCGGCGAGGGCTTTCTTCTTGCGCTTGACGCTGGGCTTCTCATAGCGTTCCCGTCGGCGCAGTTCGGTGAGAATACCGGCTTTCTCACACTTTTTCCGAAAACGTTTCACAGCCATCTCAAACGGTTCGTTTTCCCTCACCCGAATACCAGCCATTTGTTTTTCATCCCTCCTGCAGGAAAAGGACTCCAATTTCGGTTGTTCACGACCCTCATCCAACGGCGGAACCCCGTCCGGTCGATGAAAAGGGCTCCCGTTCATCCGGTTGCCGAACCAGGACGTTATCCCGCTTTTTCTCAATCATTCTCCGTTGTTATGGAAAAATCCAGGAATCGGCAAATACAATATTTTCGATAACCTTCTATCATATCAAAACGAGAAAAAAGGTCAAGCATTTATTGAAAAAAGGGGAGAAATATCCGATTCTGCATCATGTTTTCCCCCTTGACACCAAGATTCGCCTTCCCCGAAGAACAAACGAGGTGCTGTTGAACGGCCCCCCTGAACCCCCGGAAACGAAGAAACCCGCATGGACGGCCCGTTACCGCGGCGAGGTCACGTCCTGGATGCGCCATGGGTTCGACTCCTGGCGCAACGGGTCCCGGATGAAAAACGCCTGGTGGCATCAGGCCGTGGAAGCAGCTGCAGAGGCGGCCTGCCTGGCCTCCCCGTAGCTCAATCGTCCTGCATAAAGTGCCTTTCCGAGAATGGCCCCGCAGAGCCCGGAAGGTTCCAGTCGTGCAAGGTTTTCCACGTCCTGACGGGTGCTGATGCCACCGGAAGCGATCACGGGGAACGGGGAGGATGCGAGCAGGGATTCAATGGCCGGCACGTTCGGGCCTTCCAGCATTCCGTCCCGCTGGATGTCGGTGTAAATGACGGCGGCAACCGGCACGGGAGGATAGGATGCCAGCAGTTCGTCCGCACGGATCTGCGTGACATCCCCCCATCCTTGGACGGCCACGAACCCATTGAGTGCATCCAGGCCCAGGATGAGCTTGCCGGGGTACCGTTCCGCCAGCTCCTGGGACCGCAACGGGTCTCGGCAGGCAAGGGTGCCGAGGATCAGTCGATCCACACCGATATCCAGGTATCGTTCGATTTCTTCCTGCCCGCGAACCCCGCCTCCGAGTTGCACGGGGATCGGTACGTTCGAGACGATCTTGCTCACGGCATGGGCGTTGCGGGGCGATCCGGACACGGCTCCGTTCAGGTCCACCAGGTGAAGGCGTGGGGCACCTTCCTCCACCCAGTGACGTGCCGCCTCCAGCGGATCTTCGTAGTAGACGGTTTCCTGTGCCATGTCCCCCTGAACCAGGCGCACACATCGGCCGTCTTTCAGGTCGATGGCGGGTATGATCTCCATCATTTCGCTCCCTGTGAATCGTGTTGGGTTGGAGCGGCTTCCGGTCGGAGTCTTTCATGAAAAGATGTCCGATCCGTACCAAGACCGTTTGTGAAAGTCGAAGGGGCTCGTGGTCGGAACCCCCGGGAGGAGAAGCGGAAGCACGCAGGCAGGTTCCGATCGCTCCCGGCTCCGATGCTCAGGGATCCAGGCTGCCTTTGGTGCTCTGGATCCCCGACTGCCGGGAGTCCATCCGGGAGGCCTGATCCAGGGCCCGTGCCGCTGCTTTGAAGATCGCCTCCACGCAGTGGTGTACATTCATTCCGTACATCAGATGGATATGAAGATCCAAGCCGGCGCTGTCCGCGAAGGCCCGGAAAAATTCCTGGAACAGCTCCGAGTCCATTTCTCCCACGCGGGAGGCCGTGAAGTCGGCAAGGAATACCAGATGCGATCTTCCGCTCCAGTCGGCAGAGACCGATGCCAGCGCATCGATCATCGGGATCGACGCGTTCCCGAACCTGCGGATGCCGGTTTTGTCGCCCAGGGCGTTTCGAAACGCCTTTCCCAGGCAGATGCCCACATCTTCCACCGTATGGTGGAAGTCCACATCGGTATCGCCGGTGGCCTGGATCTTCAAATCGAAGAATCCGTGCTTGGCGAACAGAGAGAGCATATGGTCCAGGAACGGGATGGACGTTGCCACGGAGTACGTGCCCTGGCCGTCCAGGCACACCTGGACCTGAATATCCGTTTCGTCTGTCTTTCGGGAAAAGGTCCCCGTACGCGTCATGGTGTTTCCCCTTTTCATCTGTCCGGTTCCGCCTCCAAACGTCGCTCCACCGCGCGGGCATGCGCCGGCAACCCCTCCAGCCTCGCCAGCCGTGAGGAGGCCGGGCCGAGTTGCTGCAGACCCCGTTGGGAGATGTTCAGGATACTGGATCGCTTGAGAAAATCATAGACACCCAGGGGAGAAAAAAAACGGGCGGTGCCCATGGTGGGCAGCACATGGTTGGGGCCCGCCACATAATCTCCCAGTGTCTCCGCGCTATGGGGCCCCAGGAAGATCGCTCCGGCATGCCGGATGCGGTCCAGAACGGCTTCGGCGTTGGTGACGGCCAGTTCCAGATGTTCCGGGGCGATGGTGTTCGCCAGTTCCACGGCCTCCGGGACGTCCTTCACCAGGAAAGCCACCCCGTTCCGTTCCAGGGCCCGGGAGGCCACTTCCCGCCAGGGGCCTTCCTCCAGCTGTCGGTCCACGGCGCGGAGAACGTCCTGGAGGAAAGGTTCCGATGTGCAGACGAGCAGAGGCACCGCATGTTCATCGTGTTCCGCCTGCGCGAGAAGATCCGCTGCCAGGTGTTCGGGGTGTGCGCTCCCGTCCGAAACGATCAGGATTTCACTGGGCCCGGCGATCATGTCGATATCCACAACCCCGAAGACCTGTCGTTTGGCCAGGGCCACATAGAGGTTGCCCGGACCCACAATTTTGTCCACGCGCGGTACGGATTCCGTACCGTAGGCCAGGGCGGCGATGGCTTGTGCCCCGCCCACGCGAAACACCCGGTCCACACCGGAAAGATGCAGGGCCGCCATGACAGCCGGGTTTTCAGCAAGAAGCCTGGGCGGGGTAACGGCGATGATTTCCCCAACGCCGGCCACCTTGGCCGGAACCACGTTCATCAGCACGGAGGACGGATAGGCGGCCTTTCCACCGGGAACGTACACGCCGGCCCGGTCCAGGGGCGAGATCTTTTGTCCCAGAAGGTTGCCGTGATCGTCCTGGAACCGCCAGGAACGCGGAACGTCTCGTTCGTGGAAGGCCTGGATCCGGTTCCGGGCCAACTCCAGGTCGCTCCGGACCTGCCGGGGCAGGTCGTCCAGTGCACGATCCAGTTCGGCGCGGGGAAGTTCGATATCACCGGGGGCGATCCGGACGCCATCCCACTGCTCGGTGTACCGGACAAGCGCACGGTCCCCGTGACGGCGGACTTCCCGCAGGACATCCTTCACTGTCTCTTCCGCACGATCCATCACGTCCTCTTCGTAGCGGCGGTTCAACCTTTCCAGGGCTTCGAGGTATGCGTCGGTTCCTGACCGGACCACTTTCATGTTTGTGAACCCCCGTTCCCCCGGGCGAACTTTTTCCCCCGGTTGTTCAATACTTTTCTCTGCGGATCACGGCTCCCACGCGGGCGAGCTTTTCTTCGAGACGGTTGTATCCCCGATCCAGGTGGTAGATCCGGTTGACATGGGTCACCCCACGGGCCACCAGTCCTGCCAGGACCAGGGAAGCGGAAGCCCGCAGGTCGGTGGCCATGACCGGCGCTCCCTGAAGGGCGGGTACGCCTCGAACCTGTGCGACGGATCCCCGGTACCGGATGTCGGCTCCCATACGGCGGAGTTCGGCCACGTGCATGAAACGGTTTTCGAACACCGTTTCCTGAATCCGGGACGTGCCCCGGGCCAGACACATGAGCGTCATGAACTGGGCCTGCACATCGGTGGGAAAACCGGGATAGGGTGCGGTGGTCACATCCACGCTTCGCAGGGGGCCGTCGCTCAGAATGCGCAACCGGTCAGGTTCCGGAACCACCGTAACGCCCGCCTCGGACAGGTTCTCCAGGACCGAGGTCAAATGATCGTTCCGGGCGCCGACCAGGGTGAGGTCCCCTCCGGTAATCGCGGCTGCCACGGCGTACGTGGCGGTTTCAATCCGGTCGGGAATGATCGAGTATGTGGTCCCGTATAACCGGGGAACCCCCTGGATTTCCAGACGGGACGTACCCGCGCCGCGGATCCGGGCACCCATGGCGTTGAGCAGGTTTGCCAGATCCACGATCTCCGGTTCCCGGGCGGCATGATCGATGATCGAGGTCCCTTCCGCAAGAGCGGCGGCCATCATGAGGTTTTCCGTGCCGGTGACCGTTGCGATCTCCAGGCGGATCTCCGCTCCTTTCAGTTTCCTGGCCCGCGCCTCGATGTATCCCCCCTGCAGGTTGATGGAAGCGCCCATGGCCTCAAACCCCTGCAGATGCAGGTTGACGGGACGCGCCCCGATGGCGCATCCGCCGGGAAAGGAAACCTTGGCATAGCCGTACCGGGCCAGAAGGGGCCCCAGGACCAGGATCGAGGCGCGCATCTTCCGAACCAGGTCGTAAGGGGCCTCCAGGCGTTTCAGGTCCCGGGAGAGGATACGGATCGACCGCTCATCGGTTTCTACCTCCGCGCCCATGTGCTCCAGAAAACGGCACATGGTGCGGATATCCACCACCTGCGGGACGTTGTGCAGGACAAGGGGGTCCCGCTCGGCCAGCAACCCTGCGGCCAGGGAGGGCAGCGCAGCGTTCTTGGCTCCGTCCAGATCCACGGTGCCTGTCAGCGGGATCCCGCCATGGATCACCAGCCTGTCCACTAAAGGCCTCCTTTTCGAGCAGGCTCCGGGGGGGATCGCCTGCTGCCCGGGTTTTCCCTTCGGTCGTGGGAAGGGATGTGCCCTTATCCCGGCAGGGGCGATCTGCCCGCAGCCAGAACCCTCGGCTTCCCTGCGTAGTCGGGAAGCACGCGAACCTCTTGAACCCCTTCCTGGTGTTCCGCCTTCTTTCGGAGGCGTTCCGCCTGGTCCTCCCCGATCTCCAACAGCAGGATCCCCTCCTTGGAAAGAAAGGGAATCGCTGTATCCAGGATCCGTTCCAGGATTTCCGTCCCTTTCGGTCCGGCGTGCAGGGCCAGGCGGGGTTCGTAACCACCGACATCCCGGGGGAGGCGGTCCCATGCCTCGGCTGAGATGTACGGAGGGTTGGAAACGATCAACTGGAATCCGGACGCCCCCTCACGAAGCCACGTCAGCAGGTCGCCCCGGACCAGGGAAATCCGGTGGGAGATGTCGCTCCGGGACCGAATGTTTTCCTGTGCCACCCCGAGAGCGTCCTGGCAGATATCCACGGAGACGATCCGGGCCCCGGGGAGATGCCGGGCCAGGGCCAGGGGGATGTTGCCGCTGCCTGTACCGATCTCCAGAATGTGCAGGGGTGAGTGGGGGAACGGGTCGGAGGGCGGCTGCAGGAACCGGAGCGCAACCTCGATCAGGTGTTCCGTTTCAGGCCGGGGGATCAAAACCGACGGGGTAACGGCGACGGGGAGGGAGAAAAACTCCCGGGACCCGGTGAGGTAGGCCACCGGCTCCGCGTCGCGTCTTCTTCGGACCAGGTCGCGAAAAGATTTCCGGGCTTCTTCCCCGACCGGCTGCTCGTAATTCAGGTAGAGATCCAGGCGCTCCTGTTGCAGGACGTGTGCGAGCAGCACCTCTGCGTCCAGGCGCGGTGTCTGCAGTCCTGCGCGTGCAAAGTAATCGGTGGTCCAGGTCAGGAGCGTTTTCACCGTCCACCCCTCGGAGGGCGGGCATGTGACGGTGGGTACGTTCCGGCCCGGCCCGGACGGTTTTTCTTCAGGCGTGGGCATGCGTCGGTACCAAGATCCTGTTATGAAAACGTCTGATGCTTCAACGCTTCGGCTTGAAAATATGCGTGCAGGGGCTCCACCAGGAGGGTCAGGTTCCCGGCGAGAACATCTTCCAGCTTGTGAATCGTCAATCCGATCCGGTGATCGGTGATCCGGTTCTGGGGGAAATTATACGTTCGAATCCGTTCACTGCGGTCCCCGGACCCCACCATGCTCCGCCGCTGCTGGGCAATCTCGCTGTGCTGTTCCTGCTCCATCTTGTCCTTCAGTCGCGCGGAGAGGATACGCATGGCCTTGACCTTATTCTTATGTTGGGACTTTTCATCCTGGCAGGACACGACAAGGCCCGAGGGGATATGCGTGATGCGAATGGCGGAGTCCGTGGTATTCACGTGCTGCCCGCCGGGGCCGCTGGCTCGGAAGATATCGATGCGCAGATCGGAGGGATCGATCTTGACCTCTACCTCGTCCGCTTCCGGCAGGACGGCCACGGTAACGGCGGAGGTGTGGATCCGGCCCTGGGTTTCGGTTTCGGGGATGCGCTGGACGCGGTGAACGCCGGCCTCGTACTTCAAGCGGCTGTACACGCGGGAGCCCTGGATCAGCACGATCATCTCCTTGAACCCTCCCCGGCCGGTCACGTGCCGTGCCATGACTTCCACGTTCCATCGCATCGATTCCGCGTAACGGCTGTACATCCGGAACAGGTCAGCGGCGAACAGCGCCGCCTCTTCGCCGCCGGTCCCGGCACGGATCTCCAGGAGTGTGTTCTTGGAATCGTTGGGGTCCTTCGGAAGGAGCAACAGGTTGAGGTCCTTCTCCGCAGACCGCAGCTTCGTTTCCAGTTCCTGGCACTCCTGTCGGGCCAGTTCCTTTAACTCCTCGTCCGCCTCCTCCAGCAGTTCCTGGTTTTCACGGATCTGTTGTTCCAGTTCCCGGTAGCGATGATAGACGGTGAGTATTTCCTGGAGTTGCGCGTGTTCCTTGGCGATCCGTTTGAACTGTTCAGCGTTCTGAAAGACGTCCTGCGAATTGAGCTTTTCGCCCAATTCGTCAAAACGTTTTTCCATCTTTTCAAGGTTTTCAAACATGTTCTTCGCACGGAACGATCTTCAAGAAGGGGAGGGAAAAACAACCGGCGGTCGGAGGACCCTCCGGCATCCCGGTCCCGGTCGGGACCGGGGGACGCTGCACGATGAATCCACACCGGAAGGGTCGCGACGGGCACGAGGAACCGGGTGGGCACCGGACGGCATCCGCGGGGGTACGTGCATTGGGAAAGGAGCGGATCATGCCTTGGGAACGGATTTTCCGTACTTGCGCATGAACCGTTCGACACGTCCTTCCGAATCCACCAGTTTCTGTTTGCCGGTGAAGAAGGGGTGACAGCTGGAGCAGATCTCCGTGTTGATCCCGGCCTTGGTGGATTTGGTGGTGAACTGGTTCCCGCAGGCGCACCGAACCGTGGTTTCCTGGTATTCGGGGTGAATCCCTTTTTTCATCAAACCTTCCTCCATGACGGTCCAACTCCCACCGGAAGAAACCGTGGAAGTTTTCCTGAAAAAGATCACGAAAAATGAAATATTTTATTCTATCCGATTTGTGGAAAACAAGCAAACGGACAGGGTTGCTGTACAACCAACTGCCGGTCCGTGCGTCGGAAGCGGGAGCGAGTGACGAAAGATGTGCAGAGAAAAGCAGTTTGTTTCCGGGACAGATCCACACTAATTGCTCATGGCGTCCAGGAACTCCCGGTTGCTTCGAGTCCGGCGCATTTTGTCGAGCAGAAACTCCATGGCTTCGATGGGGTTCAAGGGCTGAAGCACCTTGCGGAGAATCCAGATACGGTTCAGGTCTTCGGGGCTGATGAGGAGTTCCTCCTTACGGGTGCCGGCACGGTTGATGTCGATGGCCGGGAAGATCCTGCGATCCGCAAGACGACGGTCCAGGACGATCTCCATGTTCCCGGTCCCCTTGAACTCTTCGAAGATCACTTCATCCATCCGGCTTCCGGTGTCCACCAGAGCCGTGCCGATAATGGTGAGACTGCCCCCCTCCTCGATGTTCCGGGCAGCGCCGAAGAAGCGTTTCGGGCGGTGCAGCGCATTGGAGTCCACGCCGCCGGACAAGATCTTCCCGCTG
Source organism: uncultured Thermodesulfobacteriota bacterium (assembly GCA_964439795.1). GTDB lineage: Bacteria > Desulfobacterota > DSWW01 > DSWW01 > DSWW01 > CAYTRL01. The sequence goes on along the minus strand of CAYTRL010000016.1, from coordinate 12,080 downwards.
GGGGGGACCACCGTGTTGTAGGCACGGGCCAGTCGGGTGATGCTGTCCAGGAGGATGACCACCTCCCGCTTGTACTCCACGAGCCGTTTCGCCTTTTCCAGGACCATTTCCGCCACCTGGATATGGCGCTGGGCCGGTTCGTCGAACGTGGAACTGATCACTTCGCCGTCGACCGAACGCTGCATATCCGTGACCTCTTCGGGACGCTCGTCAATGAGCAGTACGATAAGGTACGCCTCTTTATGGTTGGTGGTGATGGCGTTTGCGATGGCCTGGAGGAGCATGGTCTTCCCGGACCGGGGCGGCGAGACGATGAGCCCCCGCTGGCCCATGCCCAGGGGGACCAGAAGGTCCATGATCCGGGTGGAGTAGTTCTCCTTGTCGTACTCGATAAGAAATTTCTCCATGGGGTAGAGCGGTGTCAGGTTGTCAAACAGGATCTTTTCCCGTGCGAGTTCCGGATCCTCCTGGTTCACCGCCTCCACCTTGAGCAGGGCATAGTACCGTTCCGAGTCTTTGGGCGGCCGGATCTGTCCGGATACCGTGTCTCCGGTCCGAAGGTTGAAGCGACGGATCTGGGATGGAGATACGTAGATATCGTCCGGGCCGGGGAGGTAGTTGTAGTCGGGCGCGCGCAGAAATCCGAACCCGTCAGACAGGCATTCCAGCACTCCGGAACCGTAGATCAGGCCGTTTTTCTCCGTCTGCGCCTGTAAAATGGCAAAGATCAGGTCCTGCTTCCGCATGCCGCTGGCGGCTTCGATCTTCAACCCCTTTGCAAAGGCGAGAAGCTCGCTGATCTTCTTTTGTTTCAACTCTTTCAAGTTCATGGAATTGGCTGTTGCCGTGGCCATGGCCGCATGTACCTCATGTTGATGTGATGTTGTTGAAAGGAATGTCCTGTCGGCGCCCGTCACAGGAAGGAGATACCCGTCCCATGCGGGGGGGGAAACCAAAGGCTGGAGCCGTGGAAAAGATGATGTTCATGGGTCAGGGATCGTTCAGCGGTCCAGAAGGGTCAGAGAATCAACGTTCCGAGTGATATGTAGGAATCAACCAAAGGACAATGGAAAAGGGTTCGTTCGAAAGATGTTTCTGATGGTTCAGGGATCGAAGAGAAACCTTTTCGGAAGTATGGACATGTGAGGGTCTGTGAGTTGTTTGCAGTAAAAGCAATATAGATCAATGCTCTTTCGTTGTCAAGCCTTTTTCAATGCGGGGACACGCTTCCATGCAGGATGGTGTTTCGGGGCGGGGCGGATGAGCGAGCCGTTCCGGACCTCGACGATACGGACCCTGCGGGAACCCATCAGCCCGCGGATCGGATTTCACCCGTTTGCCGACCCCGCGGCCGGCATCCCGATTGCGGAGATCTGCCTGCCCGTGGGCTCTCCCTGCGCCCGGACGGAAAAGAAGAGATCGCCGTGACAACGAGTGCACAGGCGTGTGCACAGAATCCGTTCCCCGGCCACCCCGTTTTCCAGCAGCTGCCGGCGGTTGATCCCGACCAGGTCCAACGTCCAACGTCCGGGGGGTTCCAGGCGAATGGAAGGTTCGTGGGGGCCGTAATCTTTGAGAAAGATCTGAGCGACCTCGTCGCCCACCTGGTAGCAGCAGGGTCCGATGGCCGGCCCCAGGGCCACCCAGACATCTTCCGGTCGGCTGCCGTACCGGCGCGTCATCTCCTGAAGCGTGCGTGCGGCAATCCGTTGCCGGGTTCCCCTCCAGCCGGCATGGGCGGCCCCGATCGCACGCCTGCAGGGATCGAAAAACAGTACGGGGAGACAGTCCGCGGTGAGGATTCCCAGCCAGATCCCCTCCCGGTCGGTGGTCAACGCGTCCGCGTGGAACGGGTCGTCGGAGGTAAATATCGAGCGGGAGGTGTTTTCATGGACGACCCGGACCACCCGGGCACCGTGTGCCTGGCGGGCGGCCACCAGGGTGCCGAGGGATTCCGGCAGGACGGAAGAGATCCGCCGGAGGTTTTCCTGCCGGTGGGCGGGCTCATCGTCCGAGAGCGGACCCACGTTCAGAGAATCATAGGGAGACCGGCTCACTCCTCCCCGGCGGGTGAAAAAGCCGTTCGACAGGCGCCCGCCGGAGGCCGGGAAGGAGGCCTGAAAGAACGGGATTCCGTTTTTTTCCTTTGGTTTCATGTGTTTTCCAGGGGCCTGAGATGCTCCAGGGTGTTGACCAGTTCCGGGGGAAGGGGGGCGGAGAACCGAAGGAATCTCTCGTTGCCCGGATGCTGAAACCCGAGGATCCGTGCATGAAGAAACATCCGGTTCAACCCCTTCAGGGCCTGTTTTTCCGGTTCCGACAGGGACGTCCCCCCTGTACGCCCCCGGAGTCGACCATATACGGCGTCCCCCACGATGGGATGTCCGGCTTCGGAAATATGAACCCGTATCTGATGGGTTCTTCCTGTATGAAGCGTGAACCGGAGCAGGGTGAAGGCACGGAACCGCTGTTCCACCTTCCAATCCGTAATCGCGCGCCTTCCCTTGCGGGAGAGGGAAGACATCTTCTTCCGGTGGACGGGGTGCCTTCCGATGAGGGAATCGATGCGCCCCCCGGAGCCGGCCGGCTGTCCATAGACAAGGCCCTGGTATTCACGCTGAACGGAATGGGCATGGAACTGCCTGGAAAGCGCCTGGTGTACGGCATCCCCCTTGGCCACCACCAACAGGCCGGAGGTGTCCTTGTCCAGGCGGTGTACGATTCCCGGCCTCAGGATGCCGCCGATTCCGGACAGATCGCTGCAATGGTGAAGGAGGGCGTTGACCAGGGTGTGGCTTTTGTGCCCCGCGGCGGGATGGACCACCATGCCGGCAGCCTTGTTCACCACCAGCAGATCCTCGTCCTCGTAGAGGACCTGCAGGGGAATGGCTTCCGGCTGGGAAGGAGACGGTTCCGGGGACGGCAGCGACACCGTGATCCTCTGGCCGGGTCGCAACCGAAATGCAGGCTTGGAAGGCTGTCCATCCACGAGTATCGAACCGTTGCCCACCAGCTTCTGGATCTGGTGGCGGGACGTGAACCGGTCCGTTTCGAGCAGAAAGAGATCCAGCCGTTTTCCCGCCTGGCATTCGGGTACGATCCGTTGCATGACGGTGTGGTTCTCCGTGAAGGGCCGGTCTTGTTCGATCGCCGGGTTGCTCCCGATCATTCCCCTCGTTCCAGCGGATGGGAACCGGGGGAGGGAGACGGCAGGCCCTGCGCCGGGGGTGCGGATTCCGCCAGGATGTCCCGGGCCCTGCGCGCGTCCAGTTCTATCTGCCGGATGAGCCCCGGGATGCCGGTGAATGTGCGTTCCTCCCGGAGCCATTCCACGAACGAAACCTGCAGGGGAGCATCGTAGATGTCCTCGTGGAAATCGAAAAGATGCACCTCGATACAGAAACGTTTGCCCGCGAAGGTGGGTTTGGTCCCCAGATTCGCCACGCCGGGCAGTTGACGGGTCCCCAGCGTGGCCCAGACGGCATACACCCCGTTCGGGGGGAGAAGTTCCACATGTGTGCGGAGGTTTGCCGTGGGAAACCCAAGCTCCCGTCCCCGACGCTCCCCCTGTTCCACCACACCGGAGATAGGGTACTGCCTGCCGAGCAGGGCGGTGGATTCTCGAATCAGACCTTTTTGAATGCAATAGCGGATTCGGGTGCTGCTCGCTTCCCGTCCCGTCACCTTGACCGGTTGGATGTTTTGAACAGAAAACCCGTAATGAGCGCCTGCCTTTCGCAGGGCTTCCAGATCCCCTTTACGATCCTTTCCGAAGCGGAAATCTTCGCCAACGAGTACCTTGGTGGCTACGAGCTTCTTTGCGAGGATCTCTTCCACGAAGCGATCCGGTTCCCAGGCGGAAAACGCCCGGGTGAACGGGATGCACAGCAGCATGTCGTTCCCGCAGGAACGGATGAGGTCGATCTTCTCCTCAAGGTTTGTAATCAACCGTGGAGCCCTCTCCGGGCAGAGCACCTTGAGGGGATGCGGGTGGAAGGTGACCACGACCGTCGTCCCGTTGCAGGCATCGGCTTCTTTTCGCAGGACCCGGAAGATTTCCTGATGTCCCAGATGGACGCCGTCGAAGTTGCCCAGGGTGACGATGGGGTTGGGAACGGATTCGTTGGCTGTTTCCAGGTCGAAAAAGACTTTCATAGAGCCGGTTCGATGCATGATGGAGGTGAAAGGACGGTCGGGTCCCTTTGTGGTACGGGTTCAGGATAACCGGGGGACAAAGAAGGGACCGTCAGGGAAAAAATAACGCTAACAATAGGAAATATATGGGAAATTCATCAAGGTGTCAACCCGGGGCACACGGGGGACGCAGCCGGATGCACCTCGGGTGCATTCAATCTTTGGGACGGCGTTTGTCTGCTTTCACCAGGAGAACTGTCGCCAAGGAACGAGGAATCATCCTGGCATCCAGCCAGGCGATCCCGGCAACGGCGATGTTGATCCACTGAAAGAGGAATACAGCCGACCGGGTGAGCCAACCGGGAGGCCGTACGTCCCCTTCCGGGGAACGGACGGGTTCCGATGGACGCAAGTTTCGGGTCAAAGAGAAGATATAGGCCGCAAAGTACATGGTAAACTTGTCCAAGGGGCCCAGGACCTTTTCCGTCCACCGGGGTTCCAGGCCCGCTTCCCGGAGTTTGTCGTCCATGTCGGTCTGTTCGTATCGACGGAAATGGTTCACGAAGTGGTCGTCGTATGTGAAGTAAAAGCGTCGGTGGGGAAAGGTGACGAACAGGGTGCCGGAGGGCGACAGAACGCGTGAAAGTTCACCCAGGGCCGGCCGGTCGTCCTCGAGGTGTTCCAGCACCTCGGAGCACACCGCATGCGAAATCGCCCCGGTCCGGAACGGAAGAGCATTGGCGTCTGCCACCACATACCCCCCCTTGCCCTCGGTCTCTTTCAGGATCCTCAGGGCCAGCCAGGACAGGTCGGTGTACACCGTTTTTCGATTGGCGTTCACGATGGGGGACATCCCGCTGCCGACCTCCAGGATGCGGTCCGGACGTTCTGAGGCCAGTCCGTTCCGGATCGCCCTTTTTCGCAGGAGATAGTTGTACAGGTGGTTTTTCAGGGACCGGTAGTGGGGATGTTGAAAAAACTGCTGAAAAACGTTGGTTCCGGACGGATTCATGGCGTCTCGGGTCCGCGGGTTTCCCGGGCCGGGAACCGGTTGATGGAAAAAAGGTTCATCCTGGCGAGCCGGAACTGGCAGGCCGTGATCAGACATCCAAACCCGTACTGGATGCTGCGCCACAGGTTGATGGAAGACGCCTCGGTGAAGTACTTGGTAGGGCAGGTGACCTCGGCGATGGTATGGCCGAACCAAAGGACCTGCGCCAGCATCTGGTTGTCGAACACAAAATCGTCGCCGTTGCATTCCAGCGGGAGTTGTTCCAGCAGGGGGCGGGAGAACGCACGGTATCCTGTATGAAATTCCGAGAGTTTCGCCCCCATGACGATGTTTCCGAACAGGGTCAGGAACCGGTTGGCAACGTAGCGCCAGATCGGCATGCCTCCCTTCAGTGCATACCCGCCGAGGACCCTCGACCCGAGCACGCACGAGTACAGGTCGTTGCCGATAATGGCGGCCATGGCGGGAATCAGCCGCGGCGTGTACTGGTAGTCCGGGTGGACCATGATGACGATGTCGGCACCTTCCTCCAACGCCAGCCGGTAGCACGATTTCTGATTGGCCCCATACCCCTGGTTGCGTGGATGGACCAATACACGGGTGTGGGGCAGGGTCCTGGCGATCGGTACGGTGTTGTCCCGGCTGCAGTCGTCCACGACAATCACCCGGTCCACCATTCCCTGGGCCATCACCTCGTCGTACGTCCGGCGCAGGGTCTGTTCCGCGTTGTAAGCCGGCATGACCACAACGACTTTTTTACCGTTGTACATGGGAACTCCCGTTTCTTTCCGGAGAATCCGTACCGGGAAGCCGAGAGTCCCCGGCTGCATCCGGTTCGGGGACAACGGTTTTCCGCGGTGGCTGTCCCCCGTCTTCCCCACTGCTTTCGCCTTGTAAAAACGGTCCGTAAACAGCGTACGTGTCGTTCTCGAAGCGTTTCGGGAACGAAAGGGAATTCTGCACGGGCATGACCAGGTAGTCCACGCCGTACTTGTGAATGATGGAAAGGAGTTTCTCCTCTCCAAGGCTTCCGTAGAAACGGGTCACCCTGCGTTGTGCCTCTTCACGGTTGTCCCGGCGGCGCGACCGGTCCCGAAAGTCGAACAGTCCGAGGACCTCCGGGGGTTCCCGTTTTACCCCGACCAGGTCGTGAAGCCGCTCGCGGCTTTCCAGCGCGAATGCACGATCGATATTGGAATAGGTGTGGTCCAGGATCGTAAAAACAAGGGAGCGGCGGGCGTAGACCCGAAACGTTGTGTCCTCGGGAGGGGACAGGATCAGGGCGTCCCTGGGTGTATGTTCTTGGATCCACCGCTGGGTGTCGATACTGCCGGAACGGCGTTCCACGAAGGGCAGGTCGCCCCGCAGGTGTCGGCCGACGGTGAAAAAGACCAGGAGGACGAAGGCGGCTGTAACGGTCCACGCTCCGATGCGGGAATCGATCCTCCCGAGTTGGGCGGGGAGCCTGAAGGGGATCTCCGGCCGGAACTTGCGGATGACGGCCAGCAGGAGCACGAACCCGTTGAGAGCCAGAAGGTCGCGGAGGAGTTCCACCACGTTTCCGGCCATGGCGATCCAGCACACACAGACCAGCAAAAGGAGCCTGCAGGTTCCAAAGGAGAGAAACAACAGATGTGCCAGCGTCATGTAGAGGAGCACCACAAACAGCCTCGAGGTGCGATGAAAGCAGAGGTCGATCCCCAGCAGAAGCGGGAACGCCCGGGAGAAGAGCACGAACAGGGCGAAGCCCAGTAGAGCGGTGACCGCCGAGGCCCAAAGCACCCGGTTGGCCTGGGCGGGCAACACGGGTTTACGGTCCTGCAAGCCGGCCAGCAGGAGGAGCAGGAAAAAGCTCAGCGTGTATCCGAGAAACATGGACACGCTCTTGGAAACCGCAATGGTGTACTGCTTTCCGCAAAGGGCGATGATCTTCCACCAGGTCGGGTCCACCCAGGTCAGGAGGCCTCCCTCGCGGGAAACCTGCAACTGGCTGAGGATGAACGGAAGCATCCCGATCCCCATGGGGACGAAAAACCACGCGGACCGGCGGAAAACCCCCCGGAGGTCCCGATCGTGGACTCCCTTGAAAAGAAAGAAGAAAAAGACGAAGAGACCTGTGTTCAGTGCAATGATCGACTGAATGTCGGCCGCGATCCCGAACAGGATGCCTGCGACCGCCAGCCGTTGGCGGAACAGGACATAGAGAGCAAAGAGGAGCAGGGAAAAGGCCACGGAGCGTTCGGTCAGGTAGTAGTCGAAGGTGACCACGCCCACGCCGCCCAGGGTGGGTTTTTGAAGAAACAGAAGGATCACGGAAAGAAGTCCCACCATCCGGTTTCCGAACAGGTGGGAAGCCAGCAGATAAACGGAACCCAGAAACAAAAGGGTTGAAAACGCATAAACGATATAACAGGCGGCTTCCAGGCCGAGCCGGTTCTCAAACGGTTGAAGCAAGAGGTACAGGTAGCTCGAATAGGTGCTCTTCATCCCCACCGTGAGATCGCGGGGAAAGAGGGAGGGATCCAGGGATGCCTGGATGAAGGGGATCTTGATGTAATGATCCGCATCGCCGAAGGTGTAGAAGAAGAACATCCGGATAAAAACCAGGATGCATATGGCGAGGACGTAGGGAGCGTGCTCTCGGAGGGTGTCTTTTCGGGAAATCGATTCCCGGGACCGGGGAGTACCGGTCCGGTCCGCACCGCCGGAACGTGAGGGTCCCTGAAGGGTGTCCTCCGTTTTTTCAACCGATGAACCCGCAGCCGTTTTCAAGCAATCTCACCCTTTTCCTGCCCGAACGATGCGACGGGCACCGGCGTTGGATGGGAACCCATCCGCTTGAATGTAAAGGTATTTTATGAATACGATATCTCCATTCCGTGCAACTTGCAAGGATGCTTGCAACCCCTGCACGGGATGTGGAGCCACACGCGGACAGGAGTCAGAGGACCGGAGGCGGGGACGTCACGCTCGGGGAAAAAACCGGGGGCGGGGCGGGGTTGACCCGCGCCGCCCCCGGCGGGATCGGTTCTTTCCGGTGGGAGGCTTTTGCAGGATCGGGCCGGGGGTTACAGGACAGCGTCCAGCACGGTCCGGTCCTCGGTTTTCACGCTCAACGCCTTGGCTTCCACGTCCGGGAGGATCTGTGTGACGTAGAACTTTGCGGAGGTGACCTTGCCGGCGTAGAACTTCGCTTCCTCGTTCTCGCTGACGAGCTTTTGCTGAGCCTCCTCATCCGCCGCGCCCTTGTCCTGGAAGATTTCATCCAGTCGCTGCTGCGCGATGACGGCCTGCTCCAGGAGCAGCCAGGAGCAAACGACCTCGGAGAACATGCGCAGATACGGTGTGGCGTGGGAGATCGGGAACAGCATGTCCCCGCTCAGGCTCTTGTTCATGAAGATACCGGAGATCTCTTCCAGGCTTGCCTTGTACTTGTTGAGTTCTTCCACACAGGCGCCCAGCTTCTCATGGGATTTATTTTCTTCGATAAAGGCGCCCAGGTCCGTGAGGAAGTTCATGTAGAGCATCCCGCCCTTCATGGCGATTTTTCTGCCCAGCAGGTCCAGGGCCTGAATGCCGTTCGTCCCCTCGTAGATGCTCATAATCTTGCAGTCACGGGCGTACTGCTCAACGGGGTATTCCTGACAGTAGCCGTATCCGCCGAACACCTGGATGGCGGCCACGCAGACGTCGAAGCCGAGATCTGTACTGTAGCCCTTGCACATGGGGGTGAAAAGCTCTACGTACCCCTTGTACTTATCCCGTTCCGTTTCGTCTTCGGTGACCTCGGCCAGGTCGCTGTAATAGGCGGTCTTGAGCAGCAAGGATCGTGTGGCCTCGGAGACGGCCTTGCCGAACAGAAGCATCCGTTTCACGTCCGGGTGTTCCGCGATGGCCACCCGAGGCGCGTTGGGGTCCTTCATGGACCGGACGTCAACGCCCTGGATCCGTTCCTTGGCATAGGCCAGGGCGTGCTGGTACGCAACCGCTCCCAGGGCGTGACCCTGGAGCCCCACGCCGATCCGTGCCTCGTTCATCATGTGAAACATGTAGATGATACCCTTGTTTTCTTCCCCCACGAGGTATCCGATGCAGTTCCCGTCGTCTCCGAAGTTCAGGGTGCAGGTAGAGGAACCGTGAATCCCCATCTTCTCTTCAATGTTTCCGCACGTTACGTCGTTGAAGTCGCCCAGGGAACCATCCGGGTTGACCCGGTGCTTGGGAACGAGAAACAGGCTGATCCCCTTGATGCCGGGAGGAGCGTCCGGCGCGCGGGCCAGAACCGGGTGGATGATGTTTTCCGTGAGGTCGTGGTCTCCGCTGGAGATGAAGATCTTGGTGCCGGAGATCTTGTAAACGTCCCCGTCCTTCACCGCAGTGGTCTTCACGTCTCCTACGGCGCTTCCCGCCTGGGGCTCGGTGAGGCACATGGTGCCTGCCCACTGACCGGAATACATCTTTTCCAGGTAGAGCTGCTTCAGCTCGTCGGAGGCAAACGTCTCGAACATGTGCGCCGCCCCGTGGGTGAGCCCGGGGGTCATCACAAAGGAAACACAGGCACCGGTGAAGAATTCGCTGATGGCCAGAGACAAAGATTTCGGCATGCCCTGACCGCCCCACTCGGGGTCCACGGCCACGGCACCCCAGCCGCCTTCACAATACTTCTGGTAGGCTTCGTGGAACTCCTTGGGGAAGGTGACGTTTCCGTTGTCGAACTTGGCGCCCACCCGGTCCGCGGGTTCGTTGACCGGAGCGATGACTTCCTTGGCCAGCTTCAACGCCTGCTCCAGCACCATGTCGAAGAGGTCTTTGCTGAATTCGGAAAACTTTTCCTTCTCGCACAGTCCGTCCATCTTGAGATATTCGTAGAGAAGAAATTGTACATCACGAAAATCGATGAGATATTCAGCCATGTTTTCCTCCATTGGATATGGGTTGAATATGGGTTCGGTAAACGGTTTCTTTAATGGTACATAAAGGTATAGTTCAGTCCAATATAATCCGAGAACGTACTAAATGTCAATCGAAAGTCGGGTTTCAGGGAGCGGTCTCATGTCGCCGATACCCATCATCGAGAGAGAGGGGACACGGAGAGGATTTTTGTCTGCATGCGGGGTGACAGGGGGGGGCGTAATGGGAACCCGGAACGACAGGGGGAGAGGTCCCTCAGGCCGATTCCAGGAGTTTTTCCTCGATGAACATCACTTCTCTCTCCAGGCGCGGGGACCGGGAGATCTTTTTCATGAGACTCTTGACGGCGTAAACCACCGAGGAGTGGTCCCGCCGGTAAAGGGCCCCGATAGCGTGAAGAGGTTCGTGGGTGTACTTTCGGCTCAGGTACATGGCGATCTGGCGTGGATAAAGGACCTTCCGGTGCCGGGACCGGGAGGAAAGGTTCTCCGGCGACAACCCGAAGTAGCGGGCCACATGGCTGCAGATCCCATCGAGAGTGACGGGTCCCGCCGAATTGCGGGAATATTCTCGCATGAGATTATCGACCTCTTCCGGGAGCAGGCCGTTTTGAAACAACCGATGGGCGGCGGCCAGGCGGTGAAAGGCGCCTTCCAGGTCGCGGACGTTTGAACGAACAAGTCGGGCCAGGGTTTCCAGGGTGGGCGGAGGGATCGGAAGACCGGAAGATTCGTGCAGTGCGTTCAGGATCGACATACGCGTCGGGTAGTCCGGAGGGTCGATGGATACGGAGAGTCCGGAAAAGATCCGTGATCGAAGGCTCTCGGACAGTTTGTCCGAATCATGTGTGGGGAGGTTTCCGAGAAGGACCACCTGTTTGTTTCGGCTCAGAAGAGCATCCAGGGTGAAGCAAAGTTCGGATTGCAGCGCCTGCTTGCCCAGCACGAACTGGATGTCGTCCAGGATCAGCGTGTCGCACGACCTGCGATACCGATCCTTGAACAGGTGGATCGAACTGCTTTTCATATGGCGGATCATCTCGGAAAAGAAGTGCTCTGCCGTACAGTAGAGTACGCGCTGATCCCCATGGGTTCCATGCAGTTCGTGGGCGATGGCCTGGCCGAGATGGGTTTTTCCAAGGCCTGTGGGTGCCAGGAGAAAGAACGGGTTGTAGTAGCGCTGTACCCCCTTGCAGATTTCCTGCGCCGCGGAAAAGGCAAAACGGTTCGAGGGGCCCACGACAAATGTGGAAAGACAAAACGCCGGGGCGGCGGGCGGCACAGGCTGGGGCGCCGAGGCATCGGATTCCCCCTGCGGACGGTGATCCTGATTGCATGAAACAAGGGGGAAGGTCCCTTGTCCGTGTGCGGAAGGTTGACCGGTTTCGACAGAAACGTTTCCCGGCGCCGGCAGGGGTGCCGTGTGTTCCCGGACCTGGAAGTTCAACTCCACCTGCTTGCCGGTCTCTTCCTGAAGCGCCCGGGCCAGCGGGTCGCTGTATTTTTCCTGGAGCCACCGCATGGCAAACATGTTGGGGCACAACAGGGTGAGGTTTCCCTGTTCGTCCTCGGCGAGTCCCACATCCTGGAGCCAGTATTCGAGTTGCGGGGGAAAGTCCGGAACCTCTGAGTTTGTCTGGATCTTTTGTAAGAGGGCTTGCATAGAATCCGCTGTCAGAACCCTGGAATCAATCGTTAGTGTGGGTTTTCAACTATCGCAGCGAGCGATTAAGCGGGGAGAATAAAAGACGACATGAAGGATGGCAAACCGCCTGAACGGGTATTTCTTTCTGGTTATCAACAGAAAACGCGAATCGATTTTCCGCCCTCTGTCAGGGGACGATAACAACACGGGAGCGAGATGAACCTGGAAATTGGCGTTTTCCTTCATCACAGAAAAAAGTGTAAAATTTGTTCGGGTTAGGAGGATTGTGAACATTTCTACACAAAATTGTTCACAACCAAAGAAATCAAAAATACTAAAATTAGCTCCTGAATGCTCACAAAATCGATTTAAATCTTTT
>CAYTRL010000015.1:13920-30324 GCA_964439795.1 uncultured Thermodesulfobacteriota bacterium | reverse complement strand
CCCCCGAGCCCGCTTTTCGCTTTCCAAGACTCCCGGGTTGCTGTACCAATCCACCCATGGGTCACGCCGAGAGCCTGATCCGACACGGCGTGGTCCGGGAGATCCGACAGCCTCCCAGGAAGATCGGCGAACAGGGCTACCGGCAGACCGGGGAGGGGGTTTCCAGTGCCAGGTTGACGAAGACCAGTGAATAGGGGGCAACATCCGCGTATGCCCTTCCCTGCTCCCGGTGCACCACGGTTCCCGGAGGGTCGGGGATCGTGCCGTCTTCCGCCGTCCCGGATCTTTCGATCGTGGCCCGCACGGCCGCGGGATCACCCCCCGTCGCCAGGGTCCACTGCCGTGCGCCCGCGACCGCGGTTCCCTCGGCCACCAGCTCCACGGCCAGGGCTTCCGGGCCCGGGTTGGAGAGCACCGCGGTGACGGTTCCCCCGCCGGTCCCGCAGAACCCGTGTGCCTTGATCGATGCCCGGTCCCCGATGGTCTTCAGCCGGAACTTCTCCACCAGCCTTCGGTAGAGCACGTTGGCAAGAAAGGTGGGCCGCGGTTCAAAGGTGCCGGGGTGGAGCATGCCGTACTCGCTGCCCACCAGGGTCTGCCGGACCACGGCCCCGGTGCCCTCCTGAGCCATGATGCCGATCCAGTCCGCGTACCAGAGCGCATCCAGCAGGGTGTCGCTCACACCGGCCTGACCGCCGCACTGGCCCGAGGCCGACTCTCCGTTCATCACGGGAAGCCCTCCCGCTGCGGCCGCAACGTAACGCGCCTGGGCCCGGTGGTTCTCCACGATCGACTCCTTGAAGAGGTTTTCCCGGGTACAGGGGAACGGAACCGCCCAGCACCGGTCCGACTGGGTGGCGTAGAGGTGCCAGGTCAGCAGGTCCACGCTGTCCCCGGCCAGTTCCATCAACCGTGCGGTGAAGTTCACATCCCCCAGGGCGGGGAACGGAAGGAAGTAGCAGCCCGGGGCCGCCACCCGCCCCCCCGGGGCCGCCCGGTCCACCAGGGCCCGGAACGTCTTCAGGTCCTCGGCGAACAGGTCCGGTGTTACGTCCTTCGGGGTGTGGAAGTGGAACGAGAGAAAGTTCACCTCGTTTCCGGGCTCCCAGACCCGGAAGCAATCACCGCCGGGCAGCGACGTGGCGTACCGGACCAGGAGTTCCGCGTTGTCCGGCGTCCAGAGGCCGGTCCGGGGATCCCGCGGCCCGGGGCCCACGTTGAGGCAGAACATGACCTCCGTCCCCACGGTGGAGGCGAAATCCGCAATCCTCCGGATATCTTCATGGGTGAAGAAGGTGGCCTGGCGGTCTTCCTCGTCCCGGAACGCTTCCCGGTAGCGGTCCGGGAGTTCACAGTCCCCTTCTTCCGGGCAGAAGTAAGCGCCGTCGCAGTCCGTTCCCCCAACGCGCATCCGGGAGGGGGCGAGGTATGATACCAGCTTCCTCAGCTTCAGGCTCTCCAGGTCCGGGGTCTCCACGGGCTGGCGTGAATCCGCGCCCTGCTTCCACCAGCGGCCGCCGGTGAACTGGGCCGTGTCCAGGGCAAAGCCGAGATACCGTTCATCGAGTTCACCGTCCGGTTCCCCCGGGTGAACGGTGACCGTGACCGGGCGGCCCGGAGGCATATGTGTGGCCACGACCGGATCGCCTGTCCCGGGTGCATCCGCCTCCCGGGACGAACAGGCGGGCAGGAGCAGGAGTACGATCACCAGGGTTCCCATAGCAGAGAGATCACCGGGGAGTCCTCGACTCTTTGCCGTGTACGGGTTTTTCATCGCAGCTTTCCTTAATCTTCTCCTGATAAATTCCATTATGGCAGGTCGTTCAAAAAGTGCCAGAAAAGATACGCGATTTCTGAAGCTGCCTGGTGGAACGCATGCTTGTTGTAACCACGCAGAAATCGCGGGGATGCAAGGCGCACGACAATTCCGCCACTGCATTACATCAAGGCGGAATTGGACACGTCATCCGAAGGATTGACGTGCCCGCAGGGTGAGGGCCGGCGTCGGCCCGAATCCTATCCTGAGGAAGGAGGCGTACATTGAAGTACGTCGACTGACGAAGGATGAGTGGAACGCAGCAGATGGTGCTTTTTCAACGACCTGCTACAGGTAGTCGAACCGTTTGCGATACCGAACGATCAGGTAGAGGAAGAACGGACCGCCCATCAGGGAGGTGAGCACCCCCACCCGCAGGTCCACCTGGACCACCAGGCGCACGAACAGGTCGGCGTACACCACGAAGACCGCCCCCAGCAGGCCGGCCAGGGGGACCAGCTTCCGGTTGTCCGGACCCACCAGGCTCCGCATCATGTGCGGGGCCAGAAGCCCCACGAACCCGATCACTCCCGCCACGGCGATGGCTCCTCCGGTCTGCACCGACGCGGAAAAGAGCAGCAGGTTCCGGGACCGGGGGACGTTCACGCCCAGGTTCACCGCGGTCTCCTCCCCCAGCATGAGGATGTTCAGGTCTTTCACCATGAACAGGATCCCCAGCAACCCCAGAAAAGTGGTGGCCGTGACGATGTACACGTGCTCCCAGGTCCGGTTGTTCAGGTCCCCCATGAGCCAGGTCACGATCACCCGGCCCGCGTCGAACTCCCGCGTGCTCAGCGTGATCACGAACGAGGACAAGGCGCCGAAGATCAGGTTCAGTGCGATACCGGCCAGCAGCAGTGTGGTCACGGACGTGTAGCCCCGGGAGGTGGCGATCACGAAGACCGCCGCCAGGGTGGCCAGGGAGAAAACGATGGCGAACAGGGGAAGCATGAACAGGGAGTGCGCGGACAGGCCCAGGTACAGGGCCAGGACCGCGCCCAGCGCGGCCCCGGAGCTGATCCCGATCACGCCCGGGCTTGCCATGGGGTTCTTGAAGACCCCCTGCATCACCGCCCCGGCGGAGGCCAGGGCAAAGCCCACCAGCAGGGCCACCAGAAACCGGGGCATCCGGCCGTCCCAGACGATGGTGTCCTCCACCGGATCCACCGGGCCGGTGTGAAACCCTGCGTGCGAGAGCAGGATCTTCACCACCTCCCCGTCGGCCACGTCCCAGGACCCTCGGGACACCGTGAGGTATCCCCCGACGAGCAGCAGGCTCCAGAGCAGGATCGGAAGGATCCAGCCTTTCTTTCCCAGGGAACGGCTCTCGCTTCTCATGCAAGGCTCTTTCAGTGTGTGTCCCGGTACACGATCCCGGCCACCAGGTCGGCGCTCAGGACCATATACTGGGAGTTGACCGAAATGTACAGGTGGGGGATCGCGTAGATCCTCCCGTGCTTCACCGCCCGGGCGTGGGCCAGGATCGGGTTCCGGCCAAGCTGCTCTTCCAGGTTCTTGTTCTCCGGAACGATAACGATGTCCGGGTCCCACTTGAGAAAGGTTTCATAGTCGATCCGGGACCAGGAATCCACCCCCTGCTCCGCGCCAACGTTTACGGCCCCGATCAGTTCACAGATCGAATTGAAATTGGAACGCAGGCCCGGTACGTAGCCTCGGGTATCGTAGAACAGCACCCGCGTCTTCTTCCGGACGCGCGGGATCCTGGCCTTGAGTTCCCGGACCTTGTCATCCACCCTCGCCACCAGGGCCCGGGCGTTCCCCTTCTCGCCGATGACGGTCCCGATCAGGAGGATCTGCTCCTTGATGGATTCCAGGGTGCCGAAGAACCCCAGCTCGAACTGGGAAATCCCGGCCTTGGTCAGGCGGGTCCTGAAAGCGGCGTCCGAGTAGAAGACCGTGAACACCAGGTCGGGCTTCATGCCGATCATCAACTCGGTCTGTGTCTGCCTGATGACAGGACCCCGTCGCTTCATCGGTTCCGCCAGGATGCTGAAATCCGGGTCGGCCGCGAACTCCATGAACCCGACGATCCTCTCCCGGGGGCAGATGGCCCAGAGGATCTCCGCCACGCCCACGGCATGGGGGATGATCCTCATGGGCTTCTTTTCGATGGTTAAGGACTTCTCCTCCTCCCGGAACCGGCCCGAACGGTAATCGTACACCTTGCAGTCGTATCGGACGGTCCGGGGCCATCCCCCGGTGTCCGGCTCCTTCCCCCGTGCGTAGCTCAACTCTTCCCTGAGCGCTTCCGGGTCCAGCGGGGCCCCCTGCCCTTGCCAGTCCAGGGAAAGAGCGGCACCCCCGCCCTCCCCGCGGATCCCTCCAGGGGGCTCGGCCGGACCACCGGAAACAAGCCCCGGGGCGGACACCAGGGCCGCCAGAAGAACGAAGGTTGCAAGGACCGTTTCTCTCGTCATGAAGTCCTCAATACCGAGGCAACCCGCCGGGGATCCCCGCAGGTCAGGGTGTCGATAAATTAATGCAGCCGGTCTTATAATGGCGAATGTTGCGAGGAGCCGTAGGCGACGCGGCAACCCCTTGTGACAAAAAGCCAAACGGGGCCGGGGGGTTGCCACGCTTCGCTCGCAATCTCCACTATTGGAATCATTGCCTAAAGCATTTAAAGATACCCCATAAGTACAATAGTCGACACCCTCATGTGCGGGTGTGGATGAGATCGCAGAAAACGACCGCCGCCGATTCCCGGCAGGTGTTTCGGGTGAAACATCAGGGATCCCCGGGGAGCGCCTCCCGGGAAAAGAAGAGAAAGCTCCGGGAATCGGTCCGGATCTCCTGCACATCCACGTCGAAGACCTGCCGGATGTTCTCCCGGGAAAAGGCCTCCTCCGGTTTCCCGTTGAAAAAGAGCCTGCCCTCCCGGAGGATGGTCACCGTATCGCAGTAGCGTCGTGCCAGGTTTATATCGTGCATGCTCACAAGGATCGTCTTGCCGTGTTCCTTCAGGGAAACCAGCAGTTCCATGATGGTCAGGGAGTGGTTGATGTCCAGGTCCGACGTGGGCTCGTCCAGGAGGATCAGGGACGCCTCGGTGGCCAGGGCCCGGGCGATGACCACCAGCTGGCACTCCCCGCCGGAAAGCTCCGTGACGGTCCGTTCCCGGAGGTCCCCGGCACCCGTCTCTGCCAGGGCCTGGGCCACGATCTCCCGGTCCTCCCTCCGCATGGACCGGAAACGGCCCAGGTGAGGGTTGCGGCCCATGGACACCATTTCCTGCACCGTGACCGGGAACTCCACCGAGGTATTCTGGGGGACCAGGGTGACTTTCCGGCTGAGTTCCCGGCGGGAGAGCGCCCGGGCGTCCCTGCCATCGATCAGGACCGTGCCGGAGTCCGGACGCCAGACCCGGCAGATGTTCTTGAGCAGGGTGGATTTTCCCGACCCGTTGGGCCCCACGATCCCGTGAATCCCGCGGGGATCGAACCCCGCGCTGATCCCCTTCAGGATCTCCTTGTCCGCGATGGAAAAGCGGATGTCCTCCAGCCTGAGCATATTCTGCGATCCCTCACCTTCTGCGGGCCCTCGCCGGTTGCGGATCGAGACACAAATGGATACCGTTGATTGCACGCCGCATACAGGCCGAGAAGGCCCGCGCGGGCAACCTCCATACTAGCAGGTTGTTTAAAAAGTCCATATAGGCAGGCAAGTACGGGAGATACTCAATGAGTTGGATCTACCTCATCCTGGCCATCGTACTGGAAGTTTCAGGGACCACCTGCATGAAGGTGTCGCACGGATTCACCCGGATGCTTCCCTCGGTGCTCATGTTCATCTTCTACGGATTGAGCATAGCCAGCCTCACCATGGCCCTGAAACGGATCGAGGTGAGCGTGGCCTATGCGGTGTGGTCCGCGGTGGGCACGGCGCTCATCGCCTCCATCGGCATCTTGTGGTTCCGGGAAACCCTGAACCTGATGAAGGTGGCCTCCCTGGCGCTGATCATCCTGGGCGTGGTGGGTCTGCATTTGAGCCAGGGGCCCGGCATGCACGCGGCCCCCGGAGCCCCGGACCCGGTGGAGATGCCCGTGACAGATGAGAATTGAAAGAGATTCCCAGTAAATAAGGCTTGATTTGGACCCGCAATCTCAAATAATATAGAGAGATCAGGTAAAATAACCTCTTTCCCGGAGGCGGCCAGATCCCAAGACCACACTCGGGGAGGGGCTGGCGTTATTGTTAAACATGATTTTACAAACCTGCAGCCACCGGAGGGACCCATGAGAAAAGCCGGAACTCTTTCACTGATCCTTGGTATCGTTCTTTTCATCGCGTACGCGCCGTCCGCCGCCCTGGCGGAAGAAAAGGTGATGGTGATCGGTGACAGCTGGCCCGCCGGGTACGCGGACAACCTCGAATCTCAGTTCAACTCGCACGGGCACGGCGACTGGGATGTGGCCAACTGGGCCGTGCCCGGGGCCACCGCTGAATCCTATGCGGATGATGTGGCCGGGGTGCTCACCAACACGATCCTCTACCTGAACCTGAAGCCCAGCATCAACTACGTGGTGCTATCCATCGGGGGCAACGACCTCCACGGCGGATTTCCCTTCAATCAGATCGAGGAGGATATCCGGACCGTCGTCGGGCGCCTTTCCAGCGAGGCGTTCTGGCTCCTGGGCATCGTTCTTCCGGGGTACGACATCCTGGACTGGGATCAGTCGCAGACATGCAAAGATCTTGCAACGATTCTTTTCGGCTCACAACTCCCGCAGGTTATCAACCCGTTGTATATGGAAGTGGGAGCCCGTCAACAGATCGTGGCTGGTGAATTCCCAAAGGCCAGCTATCTCAGCCTGTGGGGTACCGGACAGAATAACCCCGGCTCGCCCAACATCAATGCGTTCAGCCTTCCAGGCTATGTCGACTCCGATTGCATCCACCTGACCGAAAGCGGATACAACAAGTTCACCAAGGAGATCTACTGCCAGTACTTCGCCCCGACAGTTTTCAGCCAGACCTGCAACACGGGCCCAGTGTGCAGCGTCGCCCCTGGAGCGGCCGCGGGCGGGAGCGTGCTGAACGGCTCGGCCCTGGGCAACGGCATCGTCTTCCTGCTCATGATCCCGGCGGCCACGGCGGTCTTCTGGAAACGCCGCCTGCGCCGGAAGAGGTAGCGCCCCTGTCACCCGGGAACCGCCTGAAAAAAACGGTTTTGATCTCCTCACAGGTCGAGTCATCGAAAAAGTAAGCCCCCGGAACCTGATTATTCAGCAGGTTCCGGGGGCTTTTCCTTCCCGAATCCGTACACTCGCGAAAACTCACGGTTGCTTGATCAGGGATGCCTTGTCTTGGGTGCTTCCCAGGCCGTATTCGATCAGGACGAACGTGGCCCAATAAAAAGGATGCGACATGTCCATGAGGACATCCGGGTCACTGTCCTTTTCCAAGTCGGACACGCGCACGTACCGGTTGCGCATGGCCGGGGAAACCCTGGCCAGGGAAAACGTCTTTTTTTCAATGCACTCGGTCTGTGCCAGGCGAAGCGCCCGGGCATGGTTCCCGGTTTGCTTCCAGTGGCCGATAAACCGTTCCATGAACCGGTGTGTTCCCGGGTCGCTGATGTCCCAGAGGGTGGCCAGCACAGCCCGGGCCCCTGCGAACAGAAACGCGTCCGCCAGGCTCAGAAACGTTCGCTCCCGGTCGAAGCTGAGCGCGGTGCCGCAGCCGGACAACACCACAAGATCTACGTGCTCCAGGTCCCATGCACGGATCTCCGGCGCGGTGAGACGGCCGTCCTCTCCCTCGAAGGGGGTCAGGCAGATATGGGCTGATTCCGAGGAGGGCGGACGCGTGGCGTGCGAGGCGAATACCAGGATGTTCGCGTCGCGGGAGTGACGGCGGGCGTTCTGCTCGGTGGCGGCCTCACCGCTGAAGATACGCGCTTCCGGGTCCAGGTTCCGAAGGAGCCTCACCTCCGCCGCCGCCGCGGGCAGCGTTCGCTGCGCGTCGCCGAAGGCCGCCACGCGCAACCTGGGACTCTCTCGATTTTCCGATTTGACGGCGGAACGATGGGGCACATCTTCCAGCGTGTTCACCAGGGCGATCTGGTGATCCTGCGCCAGGTACTTGTCACCACCCTCTGCGTTTTCCCGCATCAGGGCGTTGAACGACACGGCCCAGAGGGCCTCGTCGGGGAGGATGTACCACCGGGTTTTCCGGTGCACCTCAGCGTCCAGAGGAGCGATCAGAAAGTCATAAAGCGATCGGGACGCCTCCTGAAACGCCGCCCTGTCGTTCCGGGCGGTCCGCTCGCTGGGGGGACGGCGGACAGCGTCCCGCATGACCCGGGCGGTCTTCTCCACAAATTCCCGTGCACCGGGACGGCGGGTCACGTGCAGCGATCCGGCCGTGAGGGAGAACGCGTGACAGTCCTCCCCGTCGAGAAAGTACGCGATGACGGCGGTGTCTTCAGGAAGGCGGCTGGCCAGATCCTTCATGTCCAGGGGCCGGGATGCAACCCCCCTGTGCAGGATCGGGTCGGTCCCTTCCAGGCCCTTCAGGTAGCGTTTCAACTCCTGCTCTGCAGAAGCCATCCGTTCCCGGAGTACCCGCACCCAGGCGGCGCTCTTTTTCTTTTCGGTCCGGGAGCCGCGGAGTTCCTCACCGATAGCGGCCACGCGGGCCGTGAGGACCTTTCCCTTTTCATAAGCGGCTCTTCGTTTCGGAGAATCGAACGGCGGGGTCCGGCTCAGCCGGTTCCCGGCGATCCACTGGTTCCGGCGGTCCAGGCTTTCCAGGGCTGCGTACTTCTCGTTGAGAAGCAGGAGGGTCCGTACCAGTGCGTTGTACACATGAAGCTTGTCGTAGAGGTACAGCTCTTGAAGATCCGGCCCGTCCAGCCCCTGCCTGACCGACTCGATCGCCTCTACGGACTGAAGATAACGGACAGCCGCGGACCGGTGATCACCGCCCCTGGAATACACATCGCCCAGGCCCGCGCTGGCCCGCCATACTGTTTCCAGGCGTCCCATGGACTCGGCCAGATCCAGGGCCGTGGTGAAATGAGCGGCGGCGGCTGAAGACCGGCCCTGTTGCAGCCGTACCCGGCCGGCCAGCTCGTGCGCAACGGCCCGTTCCGACGGGCATGCGCAGGCCGAAAGCTTGTTCAGCGCGGCCTGAAGCTCGGCTTCCGCCCGGTCCACGCGACCGGCCAGCAGGCTGGTGCCGCCCAGGCAGGCCATGACAAACCCCTGATCCGGGATCCGTCCCAGGTCCCGGAAGACCTCCAGGGAGGCTATGTATTGCCTGCGTGCCCTGCCGGGGTCGTTCCGGTTCCAA
The DNA here is from genome assembly GCA_964439795.1 of uncultured Thermodesulfobacteriota bacterium. Taxonomy (GTDB): domain Bacteria; phylum Desulfobacterota; class DSWW01; order DSWW01; family DSWW01; genus CAYTRL01. Next base: position 21,191 of record CAYTRL010000015.1, on the reverse strand, counting down.
TACACGGCCGCCAGGTTCACACGGTCCCGGGCCGCACCGGCGGCATCGCCGCACGCCTCGTGCGAATCCAGCGCCGCAAAAAGTGCTTCCAGCGCCTCTTCCTGCCGGCCCTGGTACTGCAGCAGCAGGCCCAAACCGCTGAGACCGTCCCCGCGTTCCTTTTCGGCGCCGACCTTCCCTGCTCGTTCCGCCACCTGTCGGTAGAGGTCCTCGGACTCCCGGAACCTGGCCAACTGGGCAAACGTATTGGCCAGGTGGAGCCTGGTGATGGAAACCTCTTTTTCCGCACCCTGCTCCTGGAAGAGAAGGACCGCTTCTTGAAACGAATCCACGGCGGCCGGAAAGTCACCTGTTTTAAAACGGGATACGCCGCTGTTGGCCAGGAGCCTCGCCCGCAGGGCCTGTTTTCCCCCCGGGACTCGATCGAGTTTCTCCAGAAATTCCTGCGCCGCGGACAGGGTCTCCAGGGCCTCCTGGTGCCGGCCCAGGCGGTTCAGAACCTCCCCGGCCTGGTTTCCAGCCAGGACCGCCAGCCAGGACCCGTACCCCCCGGAAAGCTCCACCGCAGAACGGTAGCGTTCCAGGGCCTCTTCATTCCGGCCGATCCTTTGCAGGACCGTACCCGTCCGGTAGTGGATGGAGGCCAGTAGCGAAGAGGCGTTCATCCCGGATGCCAGGGCCTGAGCCTGGCGCAGGTCCTCCAGCGCAAGCTCGAATTGACCCTGCCCCATCCGGGTCATTGCCCGGTCGGACAGCGATCGTGCCTGCGGCAGCGGGTCGTCCCTTTGCCGGGCCTCGCTCTGCAGGCCCTGGGTTTCCCTGCGAATATCGGTGGGTTCTTCACGGTTGCCGGCCGCCGTCGCGTGTTCCCGGGGTTCGGCGGCAAGAGTGGGGCACAGGAAAAGAAAGGTCGACGAGATGCCGGCTATCAGGAGGAGAGCCCAGCAAGGAAAACGATCACTCCACATGGCAGGAGAGCCTTTGTTCAATGGAAAAGAGCTTCTCCAGCTGTTTTTCGATTGCGGAGCGGTCCGTTCCCGCCTGCGCCAGCCGGTCTTCCAGGAGGGAGATGTCGTCGGAGGCTACCGAACGGTCTGAAAACAGGAGAAAAAATGTCTCCAGCCCCGGGACCGTGTCCTCCAGAAGCCATCCCTTTCTGTCCGGGACGAACACCGACTGTCCCTTTCGGATCCGGTTGTCGTCCGAAAACCCCAGGATGGGAAAGAGGAATTTTCCGCCCTGGGCCTTGTTCCAGGCATAGAGAAAGAAATATCCATCCTTGCGGGCCGAGATCTCCACGCGGAATCGGTCCCCCTCGTGCAACAGACCTCCGTCGGCCACGGACATGACCCCTTCCGTACGCAGGGCGTTGCGCGTCACCTCCAGATCCATCCGGACGGACGGCTGTAAAAACACAACGGCCAGGAAGATACAGAACGCCGCTGCGGGGGCCCCGTAACCCAACCCCCATACCCAGGGCCGGCGTATGCGCCCGGGTTGGCTCACGGGCCGGGTTTCCCGGGTCTCCGTCCTCGCGTTCAGGCGAGCCTCCCCGGTGAGGTCGTCCACTGCGGCAAGGCAGGCTGGACAGGTCAGGATATGGTCAAGAATCCGCTTCTTTTCCGTACGATCGCACCGGTTCGAAAGAAATTGGGAAAAGGCTTCATCGTCCGGGCAATCGGGCCGCTCCTCCAGTTCCCGCAGAAGCAGTTCCGGGGACTCGCCCAGGCGGTCGAGAAGCCCACGGATTTCCTGCTCTATCGGGGGCGGCACCCGATGTCCTCGACTGCCGGCAAACCGTTGAAACAGACGGTCGATCCACTTCATTATTTTCCTCCTCCCGTTCTTCCTGGAGGGTCATGTCCCGTGTGGTTTATTTCCGTTTACCTGTTGATAACAACGACCGATGCGGACCTTTATATGCTCTTTTTTCCGTTTTTCTTAAAAAATAGGGCCTAATTCCCCTAAACCGTCACCGGCGAAGCAGCTTTCTCAGCCTTTTCAATGCACGTGCGTGGAGCGTTCCAACGGATGTGGGCTGGATCTCCAGCAAGTCCCCGATCTCCTTAAATGTCCACCCCTTGCCGTGATACAGGGTGATCACCGTCTTCTGCCTGGGGGGAAGAAGGTCGATCTTTTCCAGCAGATCACCCGTCAGGATGCGGGTTTCCATATCCGGAGACCGCTCCACCTGGAGCGGGTTGGCCCGGGCAAAATGCTCCAGGTTGTCGGCCGAACGGACCTCCTTGCGGATCCGGTCCAGAACCCGGTTCCGCCTTCGACGGGCAAACCAGAGCTCGAAATCCCCGGTATTGAACTTGTGATAATTGGACAGGAAGTCCTCCCACACGGCGTGGATCACGTCCTCCGGATCGCACTGGACCTTGTATGAGCGGTACCTGTTGAGAAGGCTGCGGACGTGACGTTCCACGTCCGGACGGAGCAAGTTCACCAGTTCGTCGAGGGCGTTGCGGTCTCCCTGCCTGGCTCTGTGCAGGAAAGTTTCAATGGATTCGGAGCGCCGGTTCATGATGTACCTGCAGAGAAAGGTCTGAGAGAGGGCCCCGGGAAGAATCGAGTGCAGATTTTATCTTGTTTTTCCAATACTTAAATTTTGCCCCAGAACACGTATGTTTTGCAACAAACCGCACGCCCCCTACCCCGTGGACTCCGCCTTCATGGCCCTGGCGGATCCTGCATTTTTACCCCATTGAAGCACAAGGTCGGTACAAATGTAACATATTGTTTTTCCTTCGTCTTTATTACATGCTTTTCACCGGGCGGATCAAGAGCCCAACTTTTTTCCCTGTGCCCCGCATATAAAACGGTCTCCGCTTCGTTGACATAGAAAAAGGCCGGGTCCTTCAGCCCGTCGCCATTGTTCGGCACCGTCTCCTTTCAGCATCAGGGCCGTGCTGGAGGATCCGGCCCATCATGGATACCTCATTAAAGGAACCATTTCATGAACAAGGCCAGGCACCTGCTCCTCGTGGAAGATGACAAAACGTTGATGTCGAGCCTGAAAAAGGCCCTGCAAAAGGACGGATGGCAGGTGACGGCGGTTTCATCCGTGGAAAGGGCCGTCCTGGAACTGGATCACCAGAAGTTCGATCTCATCGTGACGGATTACATTTTTTTCACTGATAAGGACGGTCTTTATCTCCTCACATACCTGAACAAGAACCCCGGCAGCCCTCCCACCATCCTCATGTCAGCCAGCCGGAACCATGGACTGGACCTCAAGGCAAGGGAACGGGGGGCCTATGCCTTTCTGCCCAAGCCGTTCGGCCTGCGCGTTTTCCTGGATACATGCCAGAGCGCCCTGGAACGGGATCCGCACGAACCGGCCCCCTGATCTTTAGAGCCGGGTTGCGGCATTGGAAAGACAAGATACGCAGCATGTAGCGTCAAAGGCAGCTCGTTCCGGAATCTTGGTTCCGGTCAGTCCAGTTTGATGCGGGGAAAGTCCTCGTCGTCCTTTACGCGGGACTCGATGGCCTTCATCACGGCCAGGACCAGGTCCTCCCTCCAGGGTCGCGCCGCCACCTGCACCCCCACGGGAAGCCCTTCACTGCCCCGGTCCACCTCGGCCGCACGTTTTGCCAGCCTGCCCTCAGGTTTTGCCCGCTCCGTCTCCCCGGCCCGGACCCGGGTGACCGGCACGACCCCGGCGGGGTAGTTCACGAAGTTGTAACGCATGGAGAACGCGGCCCCCAGGGTGAAGTCGCGGCTCCCGTCGTGGGGAAGGGCCGGGGTGGCGTGAGGCGGGCAGACCATCGCCTGGATGCCCGCTTCACGCCAGGCGCGGTGCACCTCCGCCTGGATGCCCCGGGCCCGGACGGTGAGCTTCCAGTAATCGGCCACGGTTTTCCCGCCGATGTTCCGGAGCATCTCCGGCAAGACCGGTTCCTTCATGTAGTCCAGCCCGGCGGCAACGAGCCGCTTCACCGGGGCAGGGAGCCTGGCCATGGTCCGGAGCACGCTCAGGTTCTTGTCCGCCGGCCCCTTCTTCAGTTGCTCCTCTATCGTGGCCCCCCCGTCCGAGCTGAGGCCCGCCAGGTAGGCGAAGATCAGGTCCCGGGCCAGGGGCGGCCGGAACGGGACCAGGACGGCGCCGGCCTCCTGGAGGGCGTTCACGGCCCGCTGCACGGCACGGCTCACCGCCGCCGACGGGTCCAGGATCCCGTCCTCCCAGAAGTAGCCGATCTTCATCCCGGAAACATCCAGGTGTGCCGGGTCGCCGAAAGGCAGGGGCGGAACGCGCGGGTCCAGTTCCGAGGCCCGCACCGGATCCAGGATGCGCATGAGGGTGATCAGGTCTTCCACCGTGCGGGCCATGGGCCCCAGTTGCCCGCGCACGAACTCCTGTCCCGGCAGGGAGGTGCCGGAACCCAGGCAGCTCCAGCGGTCTACCGTGGGCTTGAGCGCAGTGATCCCGCAGAAGTGGGCCGGAACGCGGATCGATCCGCCGATATCGGTGCCCAACCCCGCGGGACTGCCGTACGCCGCAATGGCCGCGGCCTCTCCCCCGGAGGAACCACCCGGTGTTCGGTCCGGGTTGTGCGGGTTCACCGTTCGCCCGAAGAACGGGTTGACGCTCTCGTGAAAGATCAGGAGCTGGCTCACGTTGCTCTTGCCCAGGAAAACGCAGCCGGCCTCCCGCAGCATCCGGACCGCCACGGCGTCCTGCCGGGCGGGTTTTCTCATCCGGGACTGCACACCAAGAGAGGAGTCGTGCCCCTCCACATCCAGGTTTTCCTTGAGCGTGACCGGCAGGCCGTCAAACGGGGAAAGGGTGGCCTTTCGCGCACGGCGCTCATCGCTGGCCGTGGCCATCCGCAGGGCCTTCTCCTGCCAGATGGCCGCCATGGGACCGACCTTTTTCTGAAGCGACTCCAGACGCTTCAGAAACGCCCCGGTGGCCTCCACGCTGGACAACTCTCGCCGGGCCAGCGCCTCCACGATCCGGGTGGCCCCCATCGTGAGTATTGTACCGTCCATGCTTTTTCCTCAGGGAAGCGTTTCGGCCTTCATCACCCGCACGTACGCAGCCACCTCACGGATCATCTTCTTCCGGTGCTTGAGGTTCCGGGCGATGATGTCCACGATGGCGCTGCCCACGATGGCCCCGTCGGCCCCGGAACGGGTCAGGGTGACCACGTGCTCTGGCCGGGAAATCCCGAAGCCCGCACACATGGGCAGGTCCGTCCGGGCCCGCACCCGTTTGAGCAGGCGCAGGATCTCCGGATGGAGGTCTCCCCGGGCACCGGTCACCCCCAGCAGGGCCACCATGTAGAGGAACCCCCGGGCGTGTTTCAGAATCTTCCCCAGCCTTGCCTCGGTGATGGTGGGGGTGATCATAAAGATCGGGTCGATCCCGTTGGCCCGGCACGCCCGGATCAGGGGCCCGGCCTCCTCGACGGGAACATCGGCGGCCAGGATCCCGTCCAGGCCCGCCGCGGCCGCCTCCTGGCAGAACCGGTCGATCCCCCGCTGCAGGATCAGGTTGTAGTAGACCAGCAGGCCGATCGGTACGTCCGAGAACGATCGCACGTCACGGATGAACCGGAGACAGCTGTCCACCGTGGACCCGCCCTCCAGCGCCCGCAGGTCCGCCGCCTGGATGGACGGACCGTCCGCGATCGGGTCGCTGTAGGCGATCCCCAGCTCCAGCATGTCCGTGCCGGCCTTCAGGGCCGCGCGGACCACCTCCAGGGATTGTTCGTAGTCCGGGTCCCCGATGACAAAGAAGGGGATGAACGCCTTTTCCCCACGGGCCCGGAGCTTCCGGAAACAGGCAGCATAGCGGCTCATGACCGGGCCCTCCTTCCCCCCAGCCGGACCATGCCCTGCACCTGCTCCAGGTCCTTGTCCCCCCGGCCCGAGAGGTTGATCACCAGCACAGGCTCCCTGCCGAGCTCTTTGCCGAGCTTCCTCCCCAGACGGAGCGCGCCGGCCACCGCGTGGGCGGATTCCAGGGCGGGGATGATTCCCTCGGTCTCGCTCAGCCGGACAAAGGCATCGAGCGCCTGCCGGTCCGTCACAGCGTCGTACACCACGCGGCCGGTCTGCCGAAGATAGCTGTGCTCGGGCCCCACGCCCGGGTAGTCCAACCCCGCGGCCACCGAATGGGCCTCCGTGATCTGGCCGTCCCGATCCTGCAGGATGCGCGAGAAGCTCCCCTGGAACACCCCGTCGGAGCCCTTGTTCAACGGCGCGCTGTGCTTGCCGCTGGCCAGGCCGTTTCCAGCCCCCTCCACGCCGTACAGGCGCACATCCCGGTGCGGCAGGAACGCCTGAAAGATCCCCAGCGCGTTGCTGCCCCCGCCCACGCAGGCGATCACCGCGTCGGGCAGGCCGCCTTCCACGGACCGGATCTGGCGGATCGTCTCCTGGCCGATCACCCGCTGAAAGTGCTTCACCAGGATCGGAAAGGGGTGCGGACCGGCCGCGGTCCCGAACAGGTAGAAGGTGTCTCGAACGTTGGCGATCCAATCGCGCAGGGCCTCGTTGATCGCGTCCTTCAGGGTCCGTGAACCCGTGGTCACCGGGACCACCTCCGCCCCGCACAGCTGCATTCGCAGCACGTTCATCCGCTGTCTCCGGGTGTCTTCCTCCCCCATGTAGATCACGGTCTTCAGGCCAAACAGGGCGCCCACCATGGCCGTGGCGAACCCGTGCTGGCCCGCCCCGGTCTCCGCAATCAGCCTCTTTTTACCCATGTACTTGGCGAGCAGGGCCTGGCCCAGGCAGTTGTTGGTCTTGTGCGCCCCACCGTGAAGCAGGTCCTCCCGCTTCAGGTAGATGCGGCAGCCGGCCTTTTCGCTCAGGTTCGCGGCCAGGGTGAGGGGCGTGGGGCGGCCCGCGTAGGATTCCAGAAGTCCCTTGAGCTCCGCGCAGAACCCCGGATCTTTCCGGTAGCGCAGGAAGGCCTCTTCCAGCTCCTCCAGGGTGGGCAGCAGCACTTCCGGGACGAAGATGCCTCCGTACCGGCCGAATTTCCCGGATCGTTTCAAAATACGTCCCTTTCTTCCGAGGGGTTCGCTCAACCACCGTTTCCGTGGCAAGTGAGGTTCCATCTCGCAGGGTGGTTGGTTCCAAGTGTGCCGAAAAAGGAAGGTTTCTCATCTTAGCGGGATTCCGGCCTGGATGCAACGAGGGCTGACAGCCTGAACGACAGGGGGTTAGTCGATCTGGATTCCCGACTTTTTGATGTTCGTCCGGGCGATGGAACAGGCTGCTTTGATTTTTTTCGAACCGGGATGATCCCT
>CAYTRL010000015.1:0-13910 GCA_964439795.1 uncultured Thermodesulfobacteriota bacterium | reverse complement strand
AGTCTTCAAGGGTCCGGGAATACATGGCAAAAGGGTCCGGGGGGGATCCATGCCTCCCTTTCCGGAGCATGCTGGTCAGGGCGTTGGACAGGGACCTTGCCAGTTCTTCCTTGATCTCCAGGCTTTCGGGGTTTTCCGAGGAGAGCTGAATATGTTTGTGGACAATTTCATTTGCCTTTTTGTCATCACCGGTTTCCGCAAACAGGATCGATACATTTCTCAACATGTGTGCATACCCGATCCTCAGTTCGTCCAGCTCCGGCGCGTTTTCCATGAGCCCTTCGCATTCCCGGATGATATGGTTCATGGCCCGGATCATACGGAATTTGCTGAAATCCAGTGCAGCATTGCCCATGGTCAGCACGTGCTCAATCCTGATGTAGGCACTGCCGGGATACTCCGCGGACAACCGTTCCTGCTGGTGCAGGATCTTGCACACATGCAGGATATCATCGTTCATACCGTATTCGATGGCCAGGAGCCGCAAGTCGGAGGAGAACTGTTCCGCCTGCTGCCTTTCTCTGAAATCGAACCGGTCCCGGAAGATGTCCCTTCCCCGGTTGCGCTCTTTTGCCTTGTTGATCTCTTCGACCATCCACGCATCCTGCATGACCCAGCGGGTATTCGAATACTTGAAGTCCAGGTCAAGGCAGGATCGCCACGAGGACTTGATCTCCTCCGCATGGGTCATGATGCGGTTCCAGAACGCCGCTTCCATTTCCGCAATCTCGTAATCGCCGGGGTCCGAGAACCAGACGGGCATCCAGCAGATCCGGATGGCGAGCACGAGTTCCAACAGCAACTCGAACGACAGCTTGGTGGTCCTGGTGTTGTGGATATGGGAACGGATCAGCTCCTTTGTCCACTCCCCGGTAAGTTCGGCGGGGTCGTCCATGCCCACACAGCCGATGAAACAGGCAAGATCGTACAGATCCTCCCTCACGCCGGCCTTTTCCCAGTCGATCACCGCCCGGACCCGGCCCCCCTCCCACAAGATGTTTTCCGGGTGAAAATCTCCGTGGCAGAACGTTCTCTCCAGGCAGGGAAGAAAGGGGAAAAGGCGTTCGCTCACATACCCGTGAGCCAGGCGGATGGCATGAAGGATTTTATCGTCATCCGTTGGGATCTTCTTCAGCGCGGTTTCAATCGCCTTTTTTATGGACGGGGCCTCTCGCAGAAGATCCGGGTCGGCCCCCCTGGCTTCCATGTTCGCTATCTTGGCAAGGACAAGCCCTGCCCTTCCGGCTTTTTCAAGTTCCCGCGGGTAATCGATTCTCCCCCCATCTCTTTGCGGAACATAATCAAAGAGCTGGTAGATCCTGTCATCCTGCTGAACCGTTTTGTTTTCTCTGGGAGATAGAACAGGAACGTTTTGTTTTCCCAAAAGGCGGACAAGTCTTCGCTCGTATTCCCTGGCCTGAAATCGTGTGGATGCGTCCGATTTCAGGAGAAAGGACTCATCCACCAGCCAGGCCCGACCCCTTCTGAAGGGAGCGTATTCATACGGTTTGAACGGTTCGACCTTCCGGGCGGATATTCCCCAGTGCTTTTTCAGGTCCACGTCGGGATTCATTTCAGGAGCCTGCTCGCGGGTGAGGGAGGATGTCCGTTTCGATGCAGCCGGTGGTTATTTATTCCCCGATCCGTCAAGGCTTATCGTATGTCAGGACCCGAATGATTCCCACCGTTTCCCCGTCCGTTCCCGTGGTGATCTCATCGCTGGTCGATACCACTGTGTGGATATCGTTGGAGGCTATGAAATCGTTAACTGCGTTATCGATCTCACCGAGTTCTTTCATCATGTTGAAAATCTTCAACTGGGATGTGAACGTCTTTACCTTGATCATCTGTTTTCCCCTTCCGTAGCATGTCTGCTCTTTTCAGCCCTCGGCAAACCTTTAAACAGCCTGCGTTTTTTCACTTTTCCAACGATCTGTTCGGGACGCAGGAAAAACATCGGGTCCGGACACAAATCCGGACGGTGAGATTGTCTTTTTAGGATGACCCGGGGACGTGAGAAGTTGCCGGAGTAATCTCCTTTTTTTTCAACCGGAACCGTGTAGTATGTGTGTTTCCATATCGCGGGGAGGGACCCATGAAACTGACGGACGAACAGGCCGGCATCCTTGCCGGCGAATCCGGAGAGGCCCTGGCCCTGGCCATGAAGACGGTCGTGGAATACGGCAACGCTTTTCGAGCGCCCCGTCTCGTCCCCATCCGGAGCGCCCATCTGGCCGGGTCTTTTGGCGTGTATCTTTACAGGGCCTACTACCGGGTCCTGGAAAGACTCATGGCCGGGGGGGTGAAAACGGCGGTTCCCACAACCGTGAACCCCGATCCGGGCAGAACGCTGAACCGGATCAACCGGGTCCTGTTCAGGCAGCAGGGGACCATCCAAAAGATGGTCCACAAACTGGGTGTCGTCCCCAACTACTCGTGTGTTTGTTACGAAGGAGCCAACGTCCCCGAACAGGGGGACGTTGTGGGCTGGGCGGAGTCCTCGGCCGTTCAATATGCCAATTCCGTGCTGGGGGCACGGACGAACCGGAATTCGGTGCTCGTGGACGTGTGCATGGCCGTCACCGGCTTCGCCCCGGAATTCGGCTACCTGCTGGACGAGAACCGCCGGGGCCGCATCCTTGTCAAACACCGGATCGACAGTATGGATGCGGCCGCCCTGGGTTTTCTCATCGGGCAGAAGCTTGTGGATCGTGTCCCTGTGATCGAGCATTATGCTTTTTCAACCATTGAACTGAAGAACATGGGAGGTGCCATGGCCGCGGCCGGCGGCGTGGCCATGTTCCACGTGGAAGGGCTGACCCCGGAGGCGCCTGACATGAAAACCGCCTTTGACGGGGATCCGGAAGAGGTGATGACCGTCACCCAGAAGGATCTGGACGCTCTCTGCTCAAAGGAGGCGGATCAGGCGGACCTGGTTGTATTCGGCTGTCCTCAGATGACCTATGAGGAGGCGGTCGACATGCTCCACAGGTTTGAGGGAAGGCGTTCCGCCAGGCCGGTGTGGTTCTGCCTCATCCCCGAGGCGCTGGAACGTTTCAAAGAAAACGGCGCCGGAACAAGGGCCGGACAGGCCGGCATCGAACTGTACGACCATTGCCCGCTGGCCGCGCTGACGGTGCGGGTGGGCAGAAGGCGCGTGCTTACTTCATCGGGGAAGCTCTATTATTATCTCGCCGGCAGTCACTACGGAACCGTTGATAACTGCCTGAAGGCTTGCGGGGTGTGATCATGACGATTCTCAAAGGCAGAACCTATGTCAGCGGCAAGGCCCGGGGAAAGGCGCTGGTCTCTCGAATGCCGGTGAACTTCACAGCCAGTTTTTCGAGCCCCATCAATCTGCTGCCGGGCCGCCGCTCCGAGATCCGGGACCGTCACCATGATCTGTTCGGCAAGAGGATCAAGGACAGGGTGCTTGTCTTTCCCGCGGCCATCGGCTCCACCTTTACCGGAATGGTCCTGCTCGACAGGATGTATGAGGCCGTGGCGCCCTGCGCGCTCGTGGTCCGGAACGCGGACCCGCTCCTGGTCTCGGGTTCGATCCTGGCCAACGTCTGGTACAACAAGGGCGTGCCGGTGGTGGAATACAAAGCGGCCGACCTTTTCGACAAGATCCGAACAGGTGACCGGGTCGAGGTAAACGGAGACACCGGCGAGATCATCATCCGCTGATCCTTCGCCCGTCCTCCGGGGGGACAGTCACTGCAGGGGCGCCCTGAGAAGTTGTATGCCGTCGATCCAGGCCGTTCCCTTGCCGGTAAAGACCAGGTTGAGGGTCACTTCGTCCGGGTTCTCCCCCTTCTTCAGGAAAAACGGGGTCTCCACGGTGGTCCAACCGGTGGTGCCCTCAAGCGGAGTCTGCAGGCCCCGGGAGAAGAAACTGCCTTTACCGGGAAACCGGCAGTACATCTCCAGGTACACCTTCCCCTCCACGCCCTGTGTTTTCAGGCGGGCCCTGTAGATCAACCGCGCATCCTCCAGGTCCAGGTCCCCGGTGCGGAACAGCTCCACCACGCGGGCCCCGCCGGCCGTGATCTTCAGGGAACCGCCGCCGTCGCTGGAAACCTCCGGGTCAAAGGAAACGCCTTCCTTTGTAACGGTCTCCACCCCCGCTGAGAGGGGAAACGGTCGGAGAACGGTCTCGGGATCGCCGGAAGACGGGCACGCGAGGCCCGCCAGCATCAGGCACAAACAGACGGTAATGAGTCGCCTTGCATCTTTCATTGCCGGCTCCTTTCCGTAAGGGAGAACAGATATCTGATACCATAATCGATCCGACCTGAATTGCAAGCAGGCGATGATCCCGGCGCCTGCCTCGGCAAGAGTCGAACAGGCTCTTTCCCTTCGATGCGTTCGTGCGATCAGGCTGATATGCATTAAAGCGAGGGTTGAGGGCCCTGTTCCCGGTCTCCGCTGAAGGTTTTCAGCACCCGCACGGTTTCCCACACCATCCAGACCTCCAGCAACAGGATACACGCACCGATGGCCAGCAGCATCCAGTCCCCCGAACCGACCATCTTGCCCAGGTTGATGAGCATGGCCCAGCCGGTCATGGTGATCATGAAGACCATGGGGATCAGGGTATAGTACATGGAGGCCCTCCGCCGGACCAGGTACACGGTGACCACCAGCAGGGCCAGGCCCGCCAGCAGCTGATTCACCGAGCCGAACAGGGGCCAGAGCTTCAGCGCCCCCTTGCCGCTGCCCTCGTGAAAGGCCAGCAGAAGCGCGGTACCCACGGCGATCAGGGTCGCCGGGTGTTTCCGGCCCAGGGCAGGGACCTTCAGGGCTCCGGCCAGCTCGGCCACCACGTACCGCTGGAGCCGGGTGGCGGTGTCCAGTGTCGTGGCCGCAAAAGAGACCACGAACACGCCCATGACGGTCAGGGTGATGTCCAGGGGGATGCCCAGGCCCCCGATCATGTTGGCCGCCCCCTGCACGAAGGCCCCGATCTTGGCGCCCAGACCCGAGGCCTGGGCCCAGCCGGCGTACTGTTGGGTGTACGCGGCCACCCCGGTAAACGTTTCCCCCCCCTTCTGCAGCCCGAGGGCCAGACCCGCGCCGCAGCAGATGAGCACGAGCACCGCCAGCATCCCCTCGGTGAGCATGCTCCCGAACCCGATGGCCAGCGCGCTGGATTCGCTGTCGCACTGCTTGGCCGACGTGCCCGAGGAGACCAGTGCATGGAACCCGGACACGGCCCCGCAGGCTACCACCACGAACAGCATGGGCCACAGGGGCGGGGCACCTTCAGGGTTGAGGTTCACCGCCGGGGCCGCCATGTCCGGCCGGGAGACCAGGAGGCCCAGGGCGAGCAGCCCCATGGCCACGAACAGCTGGTGGGCGTTGATGTAGTCCCGGGGCTGCAGCAGGGTCTGGACCGGCAGGACGGAGGCCGTGTAGGCGTAGACCAGGAGCACGACCACCCAGACACCCAGGGGATCCAGGCCGGCCAGGGCGGGCATCTTCACCGGGAAGAAGGTCCCCAGGATCATGGTCAGGTACAGGGCGATCACGGCCACGATGCTCATGAGCCTGGGGGACGCTCCCCGCCGGTAGATCATGTGTCCCAGCCACACGGCGATGGGGATCTGCAGCCACACCGGAACCACCGCCTGGGGATACATCTGGAACACGATGGCGATCACCATGCCGAAGATGGCCACCACGATCCACAGCTCGAAGAAGATGATGATCAGGAACAGCAACCGTACCCGGTGGCTGATCACGTCCCCGGCGATGTCGCCGATGGATCTTCCCTGGTTTCGGAGAGAAACCACCAGCGCACCGAAATCGTGCACTGCCCCCATGAAGATCGATCCCACCAGGATCCAGACCAGGGCCGGCACCCATCCCCAGATGATGGCGATGGCGGGCCCCACCACGGGACCGGTCCCTGCGATGGAGGTGAAGTGATGGCCGAACAGGACAGGCCTCGCCGTGGGAACATAGTCCACCCCGTCCTCACAGGCCCGGCTGGGACATACCCTGTCCGGATCCAGGCGGAAGATCCTCCGGGCAAGAAACTTCCCATAGGTGTGGTAGGCGATCACGTAGAGCACAGCGGCACCCGCCGCGATCAACAGAGAATTCATGAAGACTCCGTCAAGGGATCAATGCCCAGCCCACGATGATGTACCGAAGCAGTTTCCCCGCCGTCACCAGGATCAAAAACAGAGAAATCTGGATCCTCAACACGCCGGCCGCCAGGGTCAGGGGATCCCCCACGACCGGGACCCATGCAAAAAAAAGGCTGCATACTCCCCAGGCACGGAACCTTTGAACGGCTTTGAGAACGTCTGCCTCGGAACTTCTCAGGACCTTCCGGATGAAAAAAACGGATCCCCAGTACCCGATGAAGTAGTTGACCAGTGAGCCGAGGACGTTCCCCGCAGTGGCGATGGAAATGCACAGAACCGGGTCATAGCCGGTTATCAACAGGAACCCCAGGACCACTTCTGAACTGAACGGCAAGACGGTCGCTGCCAGGAAAGAAGCAATAAACAGGCCCGGGTATCCGAGATCCCCCAAGAATTCCATCTGGTATCGTTGTTACTTCCCGCTGTGGCACTTCCTGCAGTTGGTCTCGCTGGTGGTGTCAAAAGCACGCTTGCCGTCGTGACAGGAGCCGCAGTATTTCCCTTCATTCAGCTCTTTCATGGTCATCTTCGCTGTTCCGTGTTTCCTCTTGAACAGCCCTTTGTGGCAGTCCTTGCATTTCAGGCCCGACCCGGCATGGCTCTTGCCGGCAAAGACCACGGTCCCCTCGCTCGATTCCCACGTGAGGGTTTTGCCTTTGGGCACGGCACCGGCCGCGGTCGGCAGGAGCATGCTCAGGATAAGGAAACCGGCAAAGATGCTTGTTTTCATCGATGATGACCTCTTTACGTGCCGGAGATTCCGGGGAACAGGGCACGCCGCGGCGGAAGAAACAACAGGAGCCGGACGGGATCGGTTTCAGGGAAAAAGCATAAAGAGGCGGCCCCCTTCCTGTCAAGGAAGGGCCTCTGTGAACGGCAGGGTCCCCTGGCAACGTCTGTTACCGCCTGCATGCAGACTCGACGATCACGTCCGATCCTGGTAGGTTCCCACCTATGGAACCGTTCATCCGCAGATGGTTTTGGGCCTGCCTGTACCTGTTCTTTCTCTATGCCACGCTGCCGTTCGTGGGGCCGGCCACGGACTGGGCAAACTCCAACGAGTTCCAGTGGTTCGTGGCCTACGCTGCACCCGCCCTGCTGGCCGCGGCGGGCCTCGGGGTCCTGCTCGCGGCTGTGCGCAGGCCCGAAGGGAGGCCCGGAGTGGCCGTCCTGCTCCTGGCCGGCGCGGTGGTCTTTTATTATCTCCTGGCCACCCGCCTGATGGAGGCCGCGGTGGAGCGGTTTCATATGCTCCTGTTCGCCGGGCTTTCACTGCTCGTGTACAGGGCGTTCCGGCAGACCACCCGCGGTGCCCGCGTCTATCTCTACACCGTCGTCTTCCTGTTGTGCGCGGGGTTCGTGGACGAGATGATCCAGGGGTTCATGAACGACCGGCTCTACGACAACCGCGACATCCTGCTGAACGTGGCCTCGGGTCTTCCCGCCATGATCCTGTACGGCGCCCTGTCCGTCACACCGCGCCGGAACCTTCCCCCACCGGCTCTCCGGAGGGACCTGGCCGGGGCGGGGCTGCTCCTTCTTCTTGGCCTCGCCATGTTTTTCCTCCGGCGGACGCCGCTGGCCCCCGACATGCTTGCCGGAACCTGGCAGGCCGCAGGTGACTGCGGCGGTATGAACCGCATCGTGTTCGGACGAAACGGGGAGATCGAGTGGAACGACGACGCAGGAAACTGGTCCCGGGGACGCTTGAGCGCCGTGGGCAACCCTTTCGGTGAACACCGCCTTTACATCCGGATCGATGAAGCCAAAAACCGGACCCCCTGCGGATTGCAGAAGGGATGGAGGGGCTCCATGCCCCTCCGCTTCGGGGAAGGGTTCTTCACCCTGTACAGGAACCCGAAGCAGTGGAAGAGGGTCGTCCCGGGAGTTCCGGATTAATCCGGCCTGCTGGGAGGCCGGAGCGTCCGGGGCCCTCCCCTCCGGGGTTCCCTCGCGATCGGAAAATACCAGAGGGCCCGTCACCGCCGCTGACGACTCATGTCGTTCCAGGTCCGGTGGCCCAGGATGAGAGCGGGCAGCAGGAGGGGAACCACGGCGTACAGGCCCACGAGGATGCTCTCGTCCGGACGGACGAAGATCTTGTACCGCCAGAGGAGGAACCCGGCGGAGAGAAAGATCGGCGAAACCGCCCCGAGATAGAGACCCCACAGTTCCACATCCGGGTGCTTCCAGGGCCTCAGGAGAAAGCTCAGAAACAGGGCTGCCGAGCACAGGAGCATGCCCGCGATCCCGCCCGCCGGGTCGCCATGGACCCATAACACACAGGACATGATCGGGATCCAGCATGTGGCCCCCAGAAACCCGCCGGTCCAGCCCCAGCGGGGTCCCTTCTCCTCTCCCGGTCCTTTCTCATCAGGATCTTTCATTCCTTCACTCCCGGTGCGTCCATCGGACCGGCCACGGCCTGCGAGCGGCCCAGCAGAATGATGCCGATGAGCATGATGACCCCGGAAAGGGCCACCAGCCCCAGCCCCAGGGCGTCGTCGTGCGGCTTTTCCCCGAAGAGCACGATACCGAGAACGACCGCCAGAACGATCTCCACCACCGTGTACGAGACCAGGGCGTGTGGGAGCGCACCGGCCTGGAACGCGCTCTGCAGGAAGATGAACCCGGCCAGGGCGGTGACGATCACCCCGTAGAGATACGGTTCCCGGAGCATGCGCACCAGGTCCGCCCACACCGTTTCCGGGCCCGAAAACCCGGCGGTGACGGTTTTCATCAGGACGATCATCAGGCCCCAGGCCAACCCGGCCGCCGACCCCCAGAGCGCGGAGCGGGCCGCGCCGGAGAGCCTCCACCCGGCCGCGAGCGCTCCGGCTGTCAGCAGGCTCACGACGGCCCCGGCCGCCAGCCACTGTCCCGCGGACGCAGATGCGTCTCCCGGGGAGGGGTCGGTGGCCACGATGAACAGGGCGATGCCGGCCACTACCGCAGCGGCGCCCAGCCAATCCTGCCAGCCGGCCTTCAGGTGTGTAAACCACACGCCGAACAGGAGTGCGAAGACCAGCTGGCTCGAGATCAGCGGCTGGACAATCACCACCGGACCCAGGCTCACGGCCACCACCTGCAGCACGTACGCCACGATGTACATCCCGATCCCGACCAGCCAGAGCGGACTCCGGACAAGCTGAAGCAGGAGCGAGGGCTTCAGGGCCTCGTCCTCAGGCGCCTTGACCGCCTCCTGCCTCTGCAGCACCGCGGCCAGTGCGAATCCGCAGGCCGCGGCCACCGTGATGGAAATATACACGGCCGGGTTGTGGATTAAGCCTCCGCTCTCCATGGAACGCCTCCTATTTCGTAAAATCCTCGCTGACCTCTCTCTCCATGTCCAGGTTGTTCCCGGCTACCCGGTCCCCCACGATGATCTTGAGAGGACGGTCCCGAAGATCCAGGTAGATAGTCTCGTCCCCGATCTCGTAGAACGGGGGAAAGTACACGTCCATGAAGAAACGGTGACGGCCGGCGCGGCCCCTGCCCTTGACCATCTCCAGGTCCGAGTAGGCGAAGCCGATGCTTCCCGGGGAGTTCTCCGGCGGCCACGGGGTCGAGAGGTCATCCTCGTATTCCTGATGGATCTCCATCATGGACCTCACTTCCGGCGGAATCACGGACCGGGTCATGTAGACCCCGGACGGGCCATAAGCCATCTTCCACCGGTCTTCGTGACGGCAATAAAGCTTTTCCGACGGCGACATCCTCCCGTCGATCACCAGTGGCTCGGGGTTTTCGCTGTTCCGGAAATAGTCGCCGATGGCGACCGGGTCGAAGTCCATCCCGAAGCGGATGTTGGCTTTGTTCACAATGCGGACCACACCCCTCGGCACATGCACCTCGATGGGGACCACCACCACGCCCTCAAAATGGTGCACATCGGAATAGGTCCTCAGGCCCCGTACACCGAAGGGAAGCTTCATGAACTGCTCCATCCGGCGGATCACGCGGATGGGTCCCTGAATGTAGGCCACCACGTCCTGGCCCATCACCTCCTCGTGTACCCGGAGCGGGATCAGGTTGAAGAAGAACCGGATCTCGACCCGAAACTTCAACCGGTCGATCCGGTTTCCTCCGGAGCCCCCGGACACCACGGGGATGCCTCCCACATCGGAAAAGCTCGTGTGCAGGCCGTCCGGCGTGATGATGAATTTGGAGAACACGCAGTCGGTCGCCACCTCCTCGTTCTCATAGTCGTAACGAACGTAGTCCGGTAGGGGGCAGAGGGGTGGCGGATCCTTCGGGAAGAAGGCCAGATACACCCACCGCCGGCTCCCGTCCACGGGGTCCTCCAGGGTGATCGCCTCCATCCGGGCCGCCCCGGGCATCTCCAGTTCACCGGACGCCCGGGCCCCGGCATCCCGGGCCATGAAGAGGAGCACGTCCCGGCCGTCCAGCTTCCCGTTGCCGCGCCGGGCGTTGTTCTTCTTTCCGTAGGGAAACACCCAGTCCATGTCCTCGGTGCGCTCGTCCACCTGGAACCGGATCGCCTCGAAATCCCCGTCCCGCCACCGGAACAGGCGCAGGCCGCGGATCTCCAACCCCTCAAATCCCATCAGGATCTCACCGGTTACCAATACCGGGTCCGGAAAGCGGGTCTGCTTCCACGGCGGCAGGGGTTCCGGTTCCTGCCCGGTTCCGGTCCCGTCCACCAGGAGATCCGGTCCGGCCTCCGCCGGGGGGGAGGCGAAACCGGGCGGGACCGGAAAAAGAAAGATCAGGAGGCAGAGCAGGCCCCAACCGGTTCGTTTCAGTACGCCCGGCAAGAATCCGGACAGCAGAGAACCGGGAAGGACCCGGACCATGCGGAAAAGGTTTTGCGTCTTCAAGATGTCTCTCCTCTTCCTCTGATGCAGCGGGCTGAACGGGGTCTTCAACGGCCCCGGGACGGGTTCCGCAGAGGATAACAGGATCTCCGGAGGAACGCCAGATCGCCGTTTCCCCCCTGTATTCCGTTGCGTTCAAGGGTTGCACCCGTGTTTTACGCTTGATCTTGCCTGAGACATCCACTATTTTAATCACACAACAGGGAGCCATACCACAAAATGTAAAAGTCCCCCCTTATTCGTTCCGGCGAACAAGAAGTGCCTGTATGCAAGGCGGGCGAAGGTGCGGGTCGCGAGACATTACAAGTAGTAAGTCGCAGCGACACGGGCCGAGCCCAACACAGCAGACAGATGCTTATCGTTCGCCGGATCTGGTGAAACTATGGAAAAGAAAACAAGCATGAAAGTCGCGGACAAGGTGTTCGACGGCCGGAAGGAAGCGAAGCTGGGCACGGAAAAACGGCCCGCAGCCGTAACGGTTCAGACCGAGGAGCGGCGGGATGAAGTGGCCGCCATCTTTCAAGAAAAGGGCTGGAACCACACCATCGAGGTGGACCCGGATCAGCCTGAGGACATCACCGACCTGGACATCCTGCTGCACCCGCAACAGCCCGTGACCGCCGAAACCAAGGTGGGTCGAAACGAGCCCTGCCCCTGCGGAAGCGGAAAAAAGTACAAGAAGTGCTGTGGCGCCTGAGGCGGTGACCTTTGGGGCGAGCGACGGCCGATGCATTTCACTTTACCGCCATACCCGCGAAAACGGGTATCGATAAATAGGCTCTCCTCTTTGATCGATATCTTCATACGCATGAATGAGGGAACGCCCGAAGTACCTGAACCGTAGACACCCTCACGAGGCCAGCCCGGCATGAGCCCGGAGATCGAGCGGAACCTCGGAGAACAGCCGGTTGCCCGGGTCATGGGGGAACTGGGCCTGAAGCCGCACGACCTGGTGGCCGCCTCCGGGGAACAGCTCACCCACAAGATGGTCGCCCGGGCCTGCCGTGGCCGGAGATTGACCGCCAACGTTCAGAACAAGGTCCTGAACGCCCTCAACCGGGCTTCGGGTAAAACCTTCTCGCTGGAAGACCTCTTCAACTACTGATTCGGATCTGAGCAACCCTTACCCTATGTTTTTTCGGGAGGACACGTGTTCGAAGGATTAACGGTCATCATCACGGGAGGGTCCAGCGGGGTGGGAAGGGAACTGGCCCGAAGACTCCTGGCCCGGGGGGCAAACCTGGCCCTGCTCGCCCGGAGCCAGACCGCGCTGGACTCGGTGAAGGAGGAACTCGAGCAAGCGGCACCGGGTTCGACGCGGGTGGAGGTGTTTTCCTGCGATGTTTCCGTGAACGAAGCCGTGGAGTCCGTCCTCGGGGAGGTCGCAGATGTTTTCGGCCTTCCCGACATCCTGGTGAACTCGGCCGGTATCCTTCGAGAAGGCTACTTTGAGCGGCAGACCCTGGAGACCTTCCGCCAGGTGATGGACGTGAACTTTTTCGGGACCCTGCACTGCATCCGGGCCGTGCTCCCGCTGTTCAAACGGAAGGGAGAGGGCCGGATCGTGAACATCAGCTCCATGGCCGGGCTCATGGGCGTGTTCGGCTATGCCGCCTACTGCTCCTCCAAACATGCCGTGGCGGGTCTGACCGCCACATTGAGAACGGAGCTGAAACCGCAGAACATCCGGGTACATCTGGTGTGCCCGCCCGAGTTCGATTCCCCTATGGTGGACGAGATCAATACCGATCGAACGCCGGAGAACCGCAAGATCGCCGGCACCCTGCCGATCCTCTCGGCCGAGGCGGTGGCGGATGCGATCCTGGCGGGAATCGAGAAAGAGCGGTATGAGATCGTTCCCGGGGTGTCCACCCGGTTGGCGAGACACATGGACCGGTGGGCTCCGTCCCTGGGTCGGAAGCTGGCGGATCACCTGCTGTCCAAGTGCTATCGAGGACCGGAGGACTGATCAGGACCGTGGATGTCCTGGCTCTGACCAGGCATCCCCTGCCCTCCTTCCGTGCAATCTTCCTCCAGAATGAAGGACGATCGTTATTCCAAGCCCCAAGCCTGAAATATATTGGATTACCGGATCGCTGGCGACAATCTACAACAGCCAAACGCCTGTCAGGCGACAGCAAAATGTATGAAACTTTTAAAGACGACCAACCGAGCAAGCTTTCCTTGGGGAGCAAGTTCATTCCTTCCTCCAACGAGCCCTTGCGATGAACATTTCAAATTGACACCTTAGGGATTGTGGGAGAGTGGGGAATGAAGGTACATGGCATCCATTAAAGGCGGACTGTCAAGAGAAAAAAACCACTCCTCTCCCCTTGAAGAAGGGGTGATCTTACAGGGACGATATTGGATTCGCCACCATCCTTGCCAATCCGACTCGATCCATCACGGGAGGCGCGGAGGAAAGCCGTCCGTACCGCACATCCATACGCCTAATGCCGTGCGTCAGCGTGACATCCAGATCGCTCACGTCCATGCCTGTCCGTAACCGATCCAACATCTTGTGTGTTTTTCCGATTGATATACAATTTTGCACAGTGCTATTTTCTTCCCGCTGTGAAGAAAACTTTATCCGTGTAAACCTCTGGATTTATTTAAGAAACCTGTCCGCACCGGATGCCTCCCGGAGGTGTTGTGTACAGACCGAAAAACATTGACAACAATGTCTATCGATTCTTATAATGATCGAGAAATAGTAAAACAATATTAAATTAATCATACTGAATTTTGAACGGGAGAATTCATGCATACGAAACGGCAGTCGGCTGGTGAAGGTTTTTTGCGGAGGATACTGCCTCTGGCGGGCATCCTGGTTCTGGCCGGGGCGCTCCTTTCTCCGATGAACCTCCACGCGTGGGTCCAGGTGGGTGAGGAAGAGGTGGCCGTTTTTGAAACC
>CAYTRL010000014.1:10959-30481 GCA_964439795.1 uncultured Thermodesulfobacteriota bacterium | reverse complement strand
TAACCTCGGAGCATCTGGAAGCCCTCGGCGTCATTCCCGTGGCGGACAAGGATCTGTTCGCCGGTCTGAAGAGCCTGAACCTGAAGCTCAAGTTCCTGCCCCTGCTGTCCGGGAACGCGGAGCTGAGCGAACTGGTCATTTACGAACCGGTAGTCAACGTGGTCCGGTACCGGAACGGCACCTACAATTTCTCGGACCTGCTGGCTCCCCGGGAACCGGAGAAGAAAAAGGCGGAGACGGAACCCCCGCCGGCAAAACCCGAACCCGCCAAAGAAGCAAAGAAGCCCGAGCCCTCGGGACCGATCACGGCGGACATGCTCCCGGTGAGCGTCACCCTGGGGAAGCTGGGGGTGGAGAAAGGAACCGTCACCTTTGCGGACCGGAAATACAATCAGGCCTTTCAGATCTACAACCTCACGTTCCTGGCCCACTCCGCGGAGATCGATCCAGCCGCACTGGAAACCAAGAACCTCGTGAAGATCAAGTTCGAATCCGGCATCAAACCCACAGACAAGCTGAAAACCGGCGCGGTGGAACTGTTCGACGTAGGCCTGGCCGCACACGGCTGGGTGAAGCCGTTCGACGTGAAGACGCGGATCCTGGACCCCGAGGTATCCCTCGAAGTGGAATCGCCTTACGGCACCCTGACGGGACTGAGGATCCTGAAATCGATCCAGTCCGTGAAGGCCCTGGAGCAGTTCACCGGAAAACTTGCCTTCCTCAAGGATGATGTCCAGTGGAAGAATGCCGGGGTGGAGGCGTGGTACAAGGCCGACACCGCCAAGCTTTCCAGCGGACGGATCCCCACCGACGATTACCTTCTGGACGTGAACGGGGCCATGAACATCAAGACCCAGGCCATGGATCTGGACCTGGGCATGGAACTCAGCGAGAAGGAGAACGAGGTCGTCCGTTCCTCCATCGAAAAGAACGTGAGCCGGCAGCTGTCCGGGGACGTGGCCAAGTACGTTCCTCCCGAGAAGATCACCGACATGGTGATGAAGCGCCTGGTGAACAAGAACGGGAAGATTTTTCTGGCTTACAAGGTCACAGGGACGCCCAAGTCCCCGAGGCCCCGGCTGGTGTCTCCCGAGCTTCCCACCCTGGATCAGCTGGTGAAGGACGTGGCCGGCGACGCCGTGAACATCGCCGCCGAGGCGGCGAAGAAGGAGGCGGGAAAGGCCATCGAGAAGGCCACGGGGGACCTGGAGAAGAAGCTTAAGAAGAGCCTCGACTTCAAATTCTGATCCGGCAAACGATAAGCACCCGTCTGCGGCGCCTGTCCCGGCGAAAGCCGGGATCCAGGGGAGGATGGAAGGGGGATGCCACAGGGCCTCCCTCGCCTCTCCCCTGGATTCCGGATCAAGTCCGGAATGACGAAAAACACAGAACATTTGTTTTTCAACGCTCTGATAGACGTTGTAAATAAAGACTCGAATCCGGCAAACGATAAGCCAAGGGACGCGTCATGAAACAAGATCTGCTCGCCAGGGCGGGCAAGTTGCGGGGCTTCCTGCAAGCCGACATCTGGCGGATCCGCGCCCGGGAGCTCCCCGGGAAAAAATCGTTTCTGATCCGGATGGCCCGGGTCTTCCTCCTGTCCTTCCGCGAGTTTCAGCAGGACAAGTGCCAGCTGCGCGCTTCGGCCCTTACCTTCTACTCCCTGCTTTCCGTGGTCCCGATCCTGGCCATGGCCTTCGGCATCTCCAAGGGCTTCGGCATGGACAAGATGCTGGAAAAGCAGATCCTGGAGCGGTTCCAGGACCAGCAGGAGGTGGCCTCCCGCATCATCGCCTTCGCCAACTCCTTCCTGGATAACACCAAGGGGGGGCTCATCGCGGGTGTGGGCGTGGCGCTCCTGTTCTGGACCATCATCAAGGTACTGGGCAATATCGAGGAGTCCTTCAACGATATCTGGGGCGTCAAACAGGGACGGTCCCTGGGGAGGAAGTTCACCGACTACCTGTCGCTCATGCTCATCGCCCCCCTGCTCTTCGTCATGTCCGGAAGCGCCACCGTCCTGATCACCAGCCAGGTCACGATGATCATGGAGAAGATCTCCATCCTGGGGGCCGTGGGCCCGGTCATTTTCACCCTGCTCAGGCTGCTCCCCTACGTGATGATCTGGCTGCTGTTCACGGTGCTCTACGTGATGATGCCCAATACACGGGTAAAACTCACCTCCGGGCTGGTGGGAGGGATCGTGGCCGGGACGATCTACCAGCTTGTCCAATGGGTGTACATCAACTTCCAGATCGGGGTCTCCTCCTACGGGGCGATCTACGGAAGTTTCGCCGCCCTGCCCCTGCTCCTGGTCTGGATGCAGCTAAGCTGGCTGGTGGTGCTGTTCGGGGCGGAGATCTCCTTTGCGGTGCAGAACGTGGAGACCTACGAGTTCGAGCACGACTGTCTTCGGGCCAGCCACGAGCTGAAGCGGCTGCTGGCGCTGCGGGTCACGCACCTGTGCGTGAAAAACTTCCAGGCTTCCCGGAAAGCCTGGACCGAGAACCAGATCGCCGAGCACCTGGAGATCCCGATCCGCCTCGTCCGTGAGATCGTGTTCGATCTCACCGAGGCCGGGATCCTTTCGGCAGTGAGGATCGACGATGATGAACGATCCTTCGGGTACCAGCCTGCCCGCGAGCTGAACGATCTGACCGTCCTGGACGTGTTCACCCTGCTGGACGGGCGGGGGCTGGAGACCCTCCCCGTGGGCAACACACCGGAACTGGCAACCCTCTCCCAGCGCATGGAACTGTTCCGGCAAACGATCCGGGAATCTTCTACAACCTCCCGCTCAAGGACATCTAGGTTCGCGTCCCGGAAACAGGAAAAAAGGGGTCCCCCCTAAAAGGTACGGCCCCTTTTGCTTCCACGAAGAATACGAAGTTTCCCGGTGCACCCGGGGAGTCGAGAATGCTCCCCCGGGAAGTCAGGGGATCGGGCAGACGTTGTCGATGCGGAACTCCTGCCCGCCGATGGAGAAGGACCTGATCTTCCCGACGATCTTCAGCGTACCGTTGCCAACTCCGAAGCATCCCATGCCGCTGCACATCACGTTCACGTCCCCCCAGGAACCGGTGGCTCCAATGAGGTTTGGAGCATTCTTCAACATCCCGTTGACCTGGATGTTCACGTTGCCGCCGGACTCGGCGAACTCCAGTTCCAGCCCGTTCTGCAGGGTCGGGAAATCGAACTCGGCATTGACGTTATTGATCAGAAGGTCGTGGTCCATCTCGTCGTCGTTCGCACAATCCCAGTCAATGATTTCGGCATATCCTCCGGAAAACCAGCTTCCGTCGGACAACTGAAAATCATTGATTTGAACGGAGGTCCCGGAATCCATAAAGGCGTTCCCCACCACGTAGACGGATCCCGTGGCGGAATCCTCGAACTCCACGCAATCAGGAGGCGGCCACGTATCCTGGCCCATGAGAAAGAGGCCGGAGACAACAACGACGGCGATCCACGTCGGAACGAGATCCCTTCGAAACATGGCTCCCCCTTCCTTTGGCCGAACAAGCTTTTTAATAGGATGAAATAGTATTTGGTTATGAACATAGGCTACCTTTCCTCGGACGTCAAGAAAAAAAAATGCCACGCTCAAAGGCGCGGCCCGCGCGGTTCCCACCATTTCCCGGATAGTGCTCTAACACCTGGCCGCACGCCTTGATCAGGATATGGGTGAACGGGTGAGGCTTGTGTTATTTCTCACGGATCTTATCATGGGGTCTGTATCAGAACATGAAACCTGTGATGGAAAAAGAACCGGTGAGGCGGGACGGACCCAACACCCATCCCTCGGGTTGACGTCCGGACATTTCAAGAAGGAAGGTGCCCGACTCTTGGGCGGAAAACGGAGGGCGGTACGAGCATGACCGACAAAAAATACGATGCGATCATCGTGGGATGCGGCATCGCGGGGCTGGGCGTGGCCGCTCAGCTTGCCCGGCAGGGCCGGAACGTGATCTGTTTCGAAAGGGACGCCCAGGCGGGAGGCAGGCTTCAGAGCTTCTCCCTGGAGGGGGGCTGGCAGGTGGACATCGGGCTGCATATGACCGAACTGGGGGAACACGGCGCCGCCAGCGAGCTGGTTCGCCGTGTGGGGGGAGAAGTCCCCTGGCCGCCCTTCAGCGAGACCGTCCAGTTCTTCCATGACGGTTCCTGGAAAAACGTGGCCGAACTGGTGCAGCTTTCCCAGGAGGACAAGAAAATCTTCGGGGGGCTCCTGCAACGGATCTCTTCCATGCCGGACACGGAAATCGCATCCGTGGACGCTGTCTCGTGGGAGGACTGGATGTCGCGGGAAAAGCTCTCCGAACCGATCCGGAGGTTGCTCTCCCTGCTTTCCATGATCATGACCACCCTCCCGCACCCCATCGAGCAGGCCGCGGGGGAGGTGCTGTACATCGCCCGGGAAAACCTGCAGAAAAAACGGCAGGTACTTTCGGCAAATTATCCCATCGGCGGGATGGCCGGGATCACCGATCCGCTGCGGGAAGTGATCGAGGCCCAGGGAGGCCGGATCGTCCTGAACTGCGATGTTCAAGAGGTGGTGATCGAAAACGGGACGGTGAAGGGTGTGAAAATCCCCCGACGGGACCAGTCCTTTCCCTACCCGCCGGAATACGGAATCACGGAGACCGAGACGGTCCTGGCGGAGACCGTGGTCTGCGCCCTGCCCACCTACCAGCTGCACCGCATCCTGGATCTGCATCCCGCCCGAACGCCCCTGCCTTCCTGGTGGGTGCGCTGGGTCCGGGACACCGCCACCGAGATAACGGGCCTCATCGGGTATGTGCTGGGCCTCCGGGAACCGGTCACGGACAAGCGCTGCTTCTTCTGCGCGCTGGACCTGCCTCACACGGGGTTCGCCTTCCAGGCTTTTCCCGCCTCCATCTACGATCCTTCCATCGCACCGGCGGGGAAACAGGTGCTGCACACGGACTGCGTGATCGATTACGAGGAGGTCAAAGACCTGTTCACCGTCCGCGCCAAGCTCCAGGCCATGTGGGCCGACCTGGCCCTGCTCTTTCCGGGGATCGAGGACAAGGTGGAGTTCCGCCTTCCC
The DNA here is from genome assembly GCA_964439795.1 of uncultured Thermodesulfobacteriota bacterium. Classification (GTDB taxonomy): domain Bacteria; phylum Desulfobacterota; class DSWW01; order DSWW01; family DSWW01; genus CAYTRL01. Next base: position 25,410 of record CAYTRL010000014.1, on the reverse strand, counting down.
TACCGCACCGTGGGATGCGACGGTCTGGCCCGCAAGCCGGGGCTGGTGGGTGACTACAAGCCGGACGTGGAGGCCCCGGGGGTTCGAGGGCTCTTCTTCGCGGGCGACACCTACCGGGGAAGGGGCCTGGCCATGAACGGCGCGGCCCGCAGCGCCATGATGTGCGCGGACCGGATCCTTGAGCGGCAGGGAGGTGGATAACCCTTCCGAACGCTCCCGGAAAAACCACCCTTCACCGACGGGAGCCTGCTGATCAATTTCTTTCTTGCTTTCCGGAAGCGGCTTAGGTATTTTCAGATACGCGCCGATCAGGGTGTTATGTTTTTTCGTCCGGAAAACACAACCCATAACCCGGAGGAGAGAAAAATGAAAAGCGTTGCGTTCCTTCTGATGGCACTCGGTTTCCTGGTGTGGTTTCCCTCGGGCTGCGCGGAATGTGATGTGGACCATACCGAATTCTGGAATTGCTACTACGCCTGCGGCCCGTCCGTCCCGGGAAACAGGGAATGCGTCGAGATCTGTGTCGACGACTGGTACTGCTCGGACTGGGGCGCTTTCTGTGATTTCTACGAATACCCCTATTGCGATCCGGTCATCTACTAGTCCCTGGAGGGGGACGCTCCCCCTCCGTTTTCCGGAAAACGGAATACGTTCCCCTCACCTTTCATGTCGAGACCGGCAGGGTGCCCCCACTATGGGAGGGGGCCGCCCTGCCAATGATAAAGAATAAATTCCCCCTTCCCGCAACCGGCTCCCTCCGTCGGCCGCCGCCCTGACGCGGCGCCTTCCGATGAACGCTATTTTGTTGAACTGCGTTTCTTTTCTCTGATTCTCCCTCAGAAATTTCCAGAAATTTCCTCGAAACAGAGCCTCCCGCTTCCGGAGAAAAGGCCCTGGCCATACAACCTGGATCGCAGCTATTTTTTATTAATCAGCATGCTCTTTTAAAAAAAATATCCATATTTGGTAGACTTATTTCTCTTGACCACAACATAATGGATCGATATACTCTCCCGTCAAAATAGGATATCCCCATAGAGCACCTTCGGAACCCTGACGGTTCCGGATGCCACCGGAAGGTTTCTTTGTCTTTTCATAAATGAAATTTTTTTATTCTCGAGCACGAAACAGGTACATCGATCCACACCCAGGCGGAGGGCTACGGAGACGGCAGGGATCCAGAAAAACAGATCCCGAGGCCTTCCATCAACCGCAGGCGCCGGCGACCGCATTGCCATTCACAACCGGCGGCTGACAACAGCAAGGAGACGTGCATGAGGATCATCGCAGTAGCCAATCAGAAAGGCGGGTGCGGAAAGACCACGACGGCCATCAACCTGGCTTCTTCCCTGGCCCTCACGGGCAAGAAGGTTCTCCTGGTGGACTTCGATCCACAGGCGCATGCCACCCTGGGCCTGAACCGGGACCCCTCCGACCTGGAGAAGACGGTCTATCACTCGGTGACCCCGGGGGATGATGGGGAGACTCGACTTGCGGACATCCTCCTGCCGGTGCGGGAACACTTCGATCTGGCCCCTTCCAGCATCATTCTCAGCGCCCTGGAACATGAACTGGCGGGAACGGCAGGCCGGGAGACCCGGCTTCTCCATGCCCTGGAGGAACTGGAGGGTTCGTACGATTACATCTTCATCGACTGCCCCCCCAGCATCGGTCTGCTCTGCATCAACGCTTTGCGCGCCTGTGACGAGGTGATCATCCCCATCGACATGAGCCTCTTTTCCCTTCGCGGCGTGGCGAAGCTCACGGAGATCCTCCTGTTGCTCAAGGAGAAACTCGGCCACGAAGTACAGCCCCGGGCCCTGGTCACCATGTTCGATTTCCGGACTCGATACGCCAAGCAGGTGCTGGAAAAAGTGAAAGACAGTTTCGGTCACAACGTGTTCCAGACAGTGATCCGTTACAACATCCGGCTCCGGGAAACCGTGGATTATGGATTGCCTATCGGAGATTACGACAAGCGCTCCATCGGCAACCTGGATTACGGGAACCTTGCCGAGGAAGTGATCAGCGCTGAGGAAGGAGCTTTGTTGTCTGCACGGGAAATCCTGTCGCACACGGAAAGCTACATCGAACTGGTGACGAGCATGCCCCGGGAAGAGGCTTCGGGACCGGAGGAAGAACCCGAAGAGGCCTGTGATGAGACGATCCCGGAGGAAGCATGCATCCTGCAGGCCGGCCCGCCGGAAGGGGGGGAACCACTCCCGGGCGAGCAGGACCAGGAGACAGGGAACGAGGCAGGGGACAAAAGCGAACCGCTTGTCTGAGTATACGCCGGCAAAAATACGCTGACGGTTCGTATGGATTTCGCGAGGATCCGCCTTATTCCTCCTCGGCGACCGGGCTCTTTTTTTCCAGTTCGCAGGACTGCAGTACTTCTCTGCCGTCTTCGGGCGAGATGAAGTGCCCCCGCAGACGGGCGGATACGGTCCGCTTGCCGACGGCCAGTTCGATGAAGTAGACCTTCCCCGGTTCCACCAGCACATCGAACCGCACCGGTTCCTGCCCCACCGCCCGGGCCAGAAACGTGTTGGAGCCCGGCTTCGCCTGCACCAGCGTGTAGCGTTTTGCACGCAGCATCCCCACGTTCTTGCCGTTGGCCAGCACCTCGATCACATCCTCCGGGGAAAACCGGCTGGGTCTCACAAAGATGACCAGGGCCTTTCCCTCTTTGAGTTCCGTGAACGGGTACTCACCGGCCCGAGAGGCATCGGGGCGAAACCCGGCCTCCATGGGCTGACAGACGGATTGCATCCCGGCCGCACCGCTGCAGCCGGCTGCGAAAAGGAGTACACAGACGATGACCTTCGTGAGCCCACTTCCGGTTTTCATGAAGCCCTCCCCTGTTTATGCCATGGGTTCGATGCCCCAAAGGTAACCACATCCGTTCGCCGGGATCAAGTTTTTCCCGGGGGAACCCGCCGGTGAACCCTGGTCCTCCGCGGGATCTCGCACCCGCAGCGTCAAGGAATTGTAAAAAGTTGTAAAAAATTTGTAAAAGACCGTTTTCCCTTCCATTTTTCGTCGGGGTTGGTGGCATAATGTCCTGACCCGGATAATCTCCCATCCGTCGATCCGGCGGACGGGTCCTTGTAGCCTGTCTCTGTCGGTCTTCGGTCATGCGGGTTCCGTGCGATGATGTGGGCCAGGGCCAAACGGAAGGAGCCCCGGAACCCGACAGCAATCCGTACGGCACAACCGAATTCTGTCACATGGAGGTTTCTCATGAGCGAACAAAGTCTCGGTTTCTGGAACATGGCCGCAAAGCACCCGGATCGGGTTGCGATCGTCGATCCCGAGGGCAACCCCATCACGTTTGGAGAACTGGCGTCCGCCACCTGCCGGGTGGTCCACGGGCTCCGCGGCATCGGGATCCGGAGCGGGGATGCCATCGCCCTGCTGGCACGCAATGAGATCCCCACGATTGCGGTGACCCTGGCGGCCGCCCAGGCCGGGATGTACGTCACACCGGTGAACTGGCACCTGACCGCGCACGAGGTTTCCTACATTGTCGACGACTGCCAGGCCAAGGCCTTTTTTGCCTCGGAGCGTTTCGCCGAGCCGGCGCTGGATGCCGCCCGGAAGCTGAATTTTCCGGAAAGCGCCCGCTTCGGCTTTGGATCCGTACCCGGGTTTCGGCCCCTCGAGGAGCTGACAGCGGGCCAGCCCGACACCGTCCCGGAAAACCGGGAGGCCGGGGAGATCATGACCTACACGGCGGGAACCACGGGCAAGCCCAAGGGCGTGAAACGGTCCCTGTCCGGACAGGACCCGGACGAGAGCGGTGCGGCGCAGGGTATGTTTCTCATGCTCTTCGATATGCAGCCGGAGGACAACAACGTACACCTGGTGGCGGCGCCGCTATACCATACGGCCGTCATGCGGTTCTGCCTGTTCTCCCTGCACTTCGGTCACACCGTGGTGCTCATGGACAAATGGACCGCGGAAGGGTGCCTGGAGCGGATCGATCGGTACCGGGTGACCCACTCCCACATGGTCCCGACCATGTTCAACCGCATGCTCCAACTGCCCGAGGAACAGCGCAAGAGCTACGACGTGTCCTCCCTGCGCTACATGATCCACAGCGCGGCCCCCTGTCCCGTGCAGATCAAACAGCAGATGCTGGACTGGTGGGGGCCGGTCATCTACGAGTATTACGCGGCCACCGAGGGCGGCGGAACGCTTGCCAAACCCCAGGACTGGCTCCGGAAGCCGGGTACCGTAGGCAACCCATGGCCCATCTCGCAGGTAAAGATCTTCGACGACGACGGCAACGAGCTGCCGCCCAACGAGATCGGAACCGTCTACATGAGCATGATGGGCATCAAGTTCGAGTACCGCGGGGACAAGAAAAAAACAGGCCAGGCCTGGCGCGGGGACTTCTTCACCGTGGGCGATGCGGGCTATGTGGACGAGGACGGCTACCTGTTCCTGTGCGACCGCAAGGCGGACATGATCATCTCCGGCGGGGTGAACATCTACCCGGCTGAGATCGAGTGTGAAATGGTCATGCATCCCAAGATCCAGGACGTGGCGGTGTTCGGGATTCCGCACGAAGACTGGGGCGAGGAGGTCAAGGCGGTGGTGGAACTGATCCCCGGGGTGAACCCCGACCCAGAGGTGGCCGAGGAGATCCGGGTTTTTTGCACGGACCGGATCGCCAAATACAAGATGCCGAAGACCATCGACTTCATCGATCGGCTGCCGCGGGAAGCCAACGGAAAACTGATCAAACGGAAGCTGCGCGACCCCTATTGGGAAGGCAGGGAGAAAGCGATCTAGGGTTCGTCCTCTTACATCTTTTTTACATTTCTTTTACGTTTCATTGACAACTCGGCTCCCTTCCATGTGCTTATATAGAAAGGCTTTTCGTATCGAACGGGTTCGTCAAAAAACAGAGGAGAACAATAATGGCTACGCACAGAGGAAAGATCCTGAACGTGAATTTGAGCACCGGGGAAACCTCCATCACGGAGATCGATCCCGAGGTGTCGCGAAAGTTCATCGGTGGAAGCGGAATGGCAGCCAGACTGTTTATGGATCGTGTGGACCCGGGAGTGGATCCCCTCTCGGCGGACAACGTGTTCTTCCTGATGGCGGGCCCCCTGGCCGGCAGCGGTCTGCCGGGCTCCTCCCGGTTTACCATGTCCTGCAAGTCCCCCATGACCGGGGTCTGGGGTGAGGCCGCGGGCGGCGGCGACTTCGCGCCGGCCATGAAAAAGGCGGGGGTGGACGGCATCGCTATTTCCGGGGCCTCGGACAAACCCGTCTATCTGTCCATCCAGGACGACAGGGTGGAGATCAAGGAAGCCTCGGACCTGTGGGGAAAAGATGTTTACGAAACCGTGGACATCCTCACCGAGAAGGAAGGGGGCAAATCCAGGCCCCGCATCGTCTGCATCGGCCCGGCAGGGGAAAACCTGGTGAAGTACGCCGCCGTGGCCAACGGCAAGGATGCTTTTGCCGCCCGCGCCGGCGGGGGTGCGGTGATGGGCTCCAAAAAGCTCAAAGCCGTGACCGTGGTGGGAACGAACAAGGTGGAAGCGGCTTCCCCCGACACGCTGAAGGAGCTGAGAAAGGAGGCCTTCGGCAAGGTCAACGAGAACATCATCGCCCAGTCCCTCAAGGCCCAGGGGACCAACATGGGCATGGACGTGGGCGGGTTCCTGGGGGATATCCCCACCAAGAACTACTCCCTGGGCGACCCGGGGGAGATGGCCATCAAGGTGGGTGGAGGCGTCATGACCGCGGAGTACCTGACCAGCGGCCATGCCTGCGAGGCCTGCCCTATCGGGTGCAAGCGTGTGGTCAAGGTGGACGAAGGCCCTTATGCGGTCAAGGAGGGCCCCGGGCCGGAATACGAAACGGCCGCCGCCTTCGGCCCGCTGCTCATGAACGACAACATGCCTGCCGTGCTCAAGCTGAGCGAACTGGCCAACAAGTACGGCATAGACAGCATCAGCTGCGGCGCGGCCATCGCCTTTGCCATGGAATGCTTCGAGAAGGGGCTGATCACATCCGACGATCTGGGCGGGGAACAGCTGCGGTGGAGCAACCTGGACGATATCTTCCGGATGCTGGAGCAGATCGTCTACCGCCGGGGGTTCGGCGACGTGCTGGCCGAGGGCGCCAGGGAAGCCGCCAAGAAGATCGGCAAGGGCACCGGGGAATTCACCTGCGAAGTCAAGGGCCTGGACTGCCCCATGCACGACGGCCGCGCCCTGCACGGCATCGGCCTGGCCTTTGCCATGAGCAACCGGGGCGCATGCCACGTACAGCACATGGACCTGGCCATCGAGTCCAACTGGTGCGCCTACCCCGAAATCGGCCTGCCCGGCGGCTACGCGGGAATGACCAGCGAGGGCAAGGCGGACATGGTGGTGAAATGTGAAAATTTGGGAACGCTCACCAACGCATGCATCATCTGCCAATTCAACATGTACGCCCTCTCCGCGGACGATCTCGTCCAGATGATGAACGCGTGCACCGGCTTCGACTATGACCTCTCTGAGCTGATGGAATGCGGAGAACGGATCTGGATGCTGAAACGCGGACTCAACAACCTGATGGGCGTCACGGCGGCGGACGACAGGCTCCCGAAGCGCATGATGACACCTTTCACCGAGGGCGCCGCCGCGGGCTCCATCCCGGACATGGATCTCATGCTCAAAGAGTACTACCCATTGCGGGGGCTGGACGCGGAGGGCCGGCCGTTGAAGGAAAAGCTGGACAACCTGGGGCTTGGGGACCTGGCAGCCCGTCTCTCCTAGACCGGCGAACGATAAGCACCCGTCTGCGGCGTTGGGCTCGGCCCGTACCGCTGCGACGACCTCAAAGGTCTGTCTTGCGGCCCGGACCTTCACCCGCCTTGCATACGGGCACTTCTTGTCCGCCGGGATATTCATAAAAGGAGGGGGATGGTTCTTATCAACTTTGTCTCAGGATCATTTGATAAGCACAGATATTGAAGAAAAAGCGAGAGCGTAACAAGGTTCATTTAAGATGCAGGTGCAACACCGGAGGGGAAAACCATGAAAGCAGCCGTACTCCATGAAGCCAGCAAGCCGCTCGAGATCGAGGACCTGGAAATCGGAGAACCGCAGGCCAACGAAATCCTCATCCGGAACGAGGCGGCGGGGGTGTGCCACAGCGATCTCCACTTCATGAAAGGCGAGATGCCCGTTCCCGTGCCCGTGGTCATGGGGCACGAGGGTTGCGGCATCGTGGAGAAGGTGGGTCCGGGCGTGACGACGGTGCAACCGGGGGACAAAGTGATCACCATGGTGTCGTTCACCTGCGGTGTCTGCCGATATTGTGTGCAGGGACGACCCACCGAGTGCGTGGAGAACCTGCCGATCCAGATGATGGCGGAACTCCCGCTCTACGCGGGCAAGCGGCTCAAGAAGGGAGAGCAGGAGATCCACCAGATCTTCGGGCTGGGCTCCTTTGCCGAGCAGTCCGTGGTCCACGAACGTTCCGCCGTGAAGGTTCGGACGGACGCGCCGTCGGAAGTGGTCTGCCTCCTGGGTTGCGGCGTCACCACCGGGCTCGGCGCCGCCATCAACACGGCGGGTGTAAGGCCGGGGGATAGCATCGTGGTCTTCGGGTGCGGCGGCGTGGGGCTGAGCGCCCTCATGGGGGCCAAGCTGGCCGGGGCGGGCACCATCATCGGCGTGGACATCGCGCAGAACAAGCTGGACATGGCAAAGGAACTGGGGGCGGATCACGTGATCAACCCGCAGGAGGTGGAGAACCCTGTGGCGAAGATCCAGGAACTGACCGGCGGGGCGGGCGCCGACTACGCCATCGAGGCGGCGGGGGTTCCCGCGCTGATGGAACAGGCTTTTTCCGCCATCCACAACGGCGGGAAATGCGTCATTGCGGGTATGGCCGCTTTGGGGGACATGCTCAGCTTCGCCCCGTACGAATTCCTGCTGGGCAAGACCATCACCGGATCGGTGCAGGGAGGGATCGTTCCGTCCCTGGACATCCCGCGACTGGTGGATATGTTCATGGACGGCAAGCTCCCGGTGGACAAGCTCATCACGAAAAGTTACTCCCTGGACCAGGTCAACGAGGCGTTCCTGGCCCTGGAAAACAGAGAGGTGATCCGCAGCGTGATCCAGTTCGGCTGACTCCCCCCACAGGGAGGCCCCAACGGAAAACCATGAAGATGGCAGGGCCTGAGACCCTGCCATCTTTCTTTTCCCTGAAAACGCAACGGAACCAGGAGTCTCCGGTCATGGCGGAACCTCACTCCCCTGCCTCTCGAGCGAAGACGGCTCTGGTCACGGGCTGCAACTCGGGCATCGGCTTTGAAACGGCAAGTTCGCTCTGCGAAAACGGCTTCCACCTGATCGTGCACTGCCGGACCGGTGACAAGGCGGAAGCGACCACGGCGAAACTGCGAACCCGTCATCCCGAGGCCCGCATGGAAACCGTGGCCTTTGACCTGGACGACCTCAAGGCCGTGGACCGGGCCGGGCAGGAACTTCGGTCGCGACACGAACCCCTGGATGTGCTGATCAACAACGCCGGGGCCGTTTTCCGTACCCGGACGCTCACACAGGACGGGCTGGAGGCACACTTCGGGGTGAACTACCTGGCCGGGTGGGTCCTAACGAACCGGCTGCTGCCGCTGCTGCACGCTTCCCCCGGCGCCCGGATCGTAAACGTTTCCTCGGTGACCCATCAGATCGGGCGCATCTGTTTCGACGACCTCCAGTGTGAGAAAGGCTACCACTGGCTGAAGGGATACGCGAACTCCAAGCTGGCCACCCTCTGCTTCACCTATACCCTGGCCCGGCGGCTGGCGGGCAGCGGTATCACGGTGAACGCCATAGACCCGGGGATCGTGTCCACGAACATCTTTCTCAAGGACGGCACGGTGGGCAAGCTGCTGCTCCAACCGTTCATGGACCTGATCATGACCCCCCCATGGCAGGGTGCGAAGACCGGCCTTCACGTGGCAACGAGTCCGGACCTGAACGGCGCCACGGGAGGATACTACGTCAAGGGAAAAGCCCGGGTGTCGTCCAGGGCCTCCCGCGACCCGGAGATCGGAGAGAAGCTCTGGACGATCAGTGAACAAATCTTGAAGGACATCCTTTGATCTGGCAGAAACTTTACGAGGGGGTCCTGGTCGGCATCTTTCTGTACGGCGCGGTCTCGTTTTTCGCCCTGTTCTTCATCTCCGCCCCCTACGGAAGGCATTTTCGCAAAGGCTGGGGGGCGGCGCTGCCGGCAAGGCGGGCCTGGATCATCATGGAGCAGCCCGCGTTCTGGTTCCCCCTCCTCTTCTACCTCCCGCACGCAACCGGCGCCGGCACGGTGCTCCTGGTGTTCCTGCTCTTCTGGGAACTCCACTATTTCCATCGGACGTTCCTGTACCCTTTCCTGCTGCCGGGGAAGGGAAAACCGTTTCCCGTGATCCTGGTCGTCCTGGGCTTTTTCTTCAACGTGATGAACGGATACGCCAACGGGTACTACCTGTTTCAACGCGGTGTTCCCTACCCGCCGGAGTGGATGCTTTCGCCCCGGTTCCTTTGCGGGGCCGCCCTCTTCCTCCTGGGGTTCGTGATCAATCTTCGTTCCGATGCAATCCTGAGGCGGCTGAAAGTGGAGGGGGGGGATGAATACCGGATCCCCCGGGGCGGTCTCTTCCGGATCATCTCCTGCCCGAACTATTTTGGAGAAATTGTGGAGTGGAGCGGCTTTGCCGTGATGACCTGGTCCCCGCCGGGCCTGGCGTTCGCCTTCTTTACATTCTGCAACCTGGCCCCCCGCGCCGTGACCAGCCACCGGTGGTACCGGGAAACCTTTCCGGACTATCCACAGGAACGGAAGGCGTTCATCCCGTTCCTGTGGTAGAGCGAGAAAGGACTCTCGAAAAAAAAACACCTTTTTACATCGTTTTTACATTTTTTTTACCTTCCCGTGACAACTCTTCGTTGCTGATATGATTCAATGATTTGCCGCAACCAGGACTTTCCGGGTCACCGCAGGACGGATCCGGGGAAAAGTTTTTCCAATGGAAAAAAAATCAGAAAAAATAATTTCACATTTGTTAAACATTTGTATATCCTTTTCCCACTAATCTTCTCGTGATGTCTTCGAACCCCTGCCTCGGTTCTTCCATCAAGCAAAAGGGGATGATTTGAACCGGTTCGCCTCGATGATCATTCGCTATCGTTTCCTCACCCTGGCCGTTGTCTGCATCTCCACCGCCTGGTTCGGTTTCCACGCAAGCTCTCTTCGCATGAACCCCGACATGCTGAGCTTCCTCCCCCAGGACGATGAAAAGGTCCAGTTCTTCCAGGAGACCGGATCGCGGTTCAAGATGAACGAGATCAATATGGTCGCCCTGGAATCGGATGATATCTTCACGCACGATTCCCTGACGGCACTCCGCAAGGCCACCCGCGCGGTTCAAAAGATCCGGGGCGTCCGGACCGTCATGAGCATTACGAACCTGCTCAACATCGGCATGGACACCGACGGGTCCACCCTGGTCAAGCCGTGGATCGACCCCGAGGCCGTGCCCGAGAATCCGGAGGAACTCGCCGAACTCCGCCGGAAGGTGCTCGCCGACTCCATGATCGCGGGCAACCTCGTCTCCGAGGACGGCCGCGCCGCCATGGTCTCGCTCATCCTCCACCCGGACGCGGACAAACAGGACATGGCCCGAAAGATCCGGGAGGCCGTCACCCTTGCGGTCCCGGACCGGAAGATCTATTTCAACGGACTGGCACTGGTGCAGGACAGCATGCAGTCGCTCGTTACACGGGACATGAGCCGCCTCATGCCGTTCACGGTCCTGGTGATCCTCCTGGTGCTGTTCCTGGGCACGGGAAGCCTGCTGGGCGTGGTGCTCTCCCTCGGCACCGTGATCGTGGCAACGGTCTGGTGCCTGGGCACCATGTCCCTGGCAGGGATGCAGCTCTCCGTGCTCACCGCCGTGATCCCCGTGGTCATCATCGTCCTGGGAACGGCGCCCGGCATCTACCTGATCGTCCGGTATTACGATGAAGAGGTTCCCGACGGCAAGAAACGGACCGAGTACGTCCTTGCCGGGGAATCCGGGATTCTCCTGCGCACAGGCTTCGTGATGATAGCGGGTTTTCTGTCGCTCATGCTGTCGGACCTGGCGGTGTACAAGGAGTTCGGCAAGGCTGCGGCGTTCGGCATCTTCTGGTCGGTGGCCCTTTCCCTGACCTTCCTGCCAGCCTGCCTCACCTATCTCTCCGGCAGGCCCGCCCGAAAGAGTTCCCTGGCAACGGCTCAGGGCCGCTTCACGACGGCTGTGCTTTCCCGCCTGGCGGGTTTTGCCTCCGGGCATAAAACGGGTATCCGCCTGCTCGCCCTGGGGTTGTGCATCGCCGCCCTGGCCCTGGCACCCCGTATCCCGCGTCACATGGATATGATGTCCTATTTTCCGGAAGGGAGTGAACCGTACGACGCCGAGATGCTCATGCAGAAATATTTCGGCGGATCCCAGCTGATCCAGGTGAATTTCCGCGCCGAAGACGCACGCAGGCCAGCGATCCTGGAGCAGATGATGCTCCTGGAAAAACGGCTTCGGCTCATCCCGGACGTCCACTACCCCCAGTCCGTTGCCGACGTGCTGTGGGCACTGAACCGCAGCCTCAACGGCGAACCGGGACTGCCGGACGTCATGACCAAGATATCCGGCTTATGGTTTTTTCTGGAGGGGCAGCCCTCCGTCGAGATCCTGCTCGACAAGCATTATGTGAACGGCGTCGTGAACGCGCGCATCGGAGACAGCAACCCGGAGGTGGTGGCGCGTGCCGTGGATGAGATCCGGGCCATGGTGGAAGAGACCGTGGCCGAAAACCTCTTCATCGTGGACCTTGGCCTCCAGCCCCCGGACAAGCGCAGGGCCTTTCAGGAGGTGCTTGCGGAACGCATCGCCCTCCGGGTGGCCCTGGACGTGAAATTTCACACCGGCCGGGAGATCCCCGTGAAGGGCCTGGCCGCCGCGTTGGGTCCGTTCCTCTCGGAACCCCCTTCGCTGGACGGAAACGACCGCCAGGTGCTTGAGCAGAGGATCGAGGACTACCTGGGAAGCGACGAGGCGGATGTGCTGATCCATCAGGCATCCCTCATCCCGCGGGTGGCGGAGGCGTTCGCGAACCTCCCGAACATTTCGCTCTCCTCGGTGGAGGCCGCGGTGACCGGATCCCTGCCTCCCTCGGCCTATGAGGCGACCCCGGAAGACCTGGCGTACACCGCCGACTTCATCCGGATGCAATTCGAGCAGATGGTTCGTGAAAAGCGGTTCAAAACGGCCATGGACACCACCCTGCGCATCGCGGGTATTCCCGCCAAGGGCCCGGAGTACGGGGGGGTCCGCCAGGATATCGCCGGGGACGTGTGGGGGGTCAACAACACGTACCTCGCGGTGGACTCGGAGACCTGGTTCCGGATCACCGGACGGGAGCCTCCCTGGGAAGGCCGGGTGGAGTTCGAAGCGCGGCTCACCGGCCTGCCGGTGATCAACATGATGTACGACGACATCCTCGTCACATCCATCGTCAAGGCCACCTTCAACGCCCTGGTGATCATCCTGGTCCTGCTGATCTTCCTGACGCGGTCCGCAGGACGCGGTTTCGCGGCCGTGTCGCCCCTGCTCTTCTCTTCCCTGCTGGTCCTGGGGACCATGGGCCTGCTGGGGGTCTCCGTGGACAATATGACGGTGGTCTTCCTGAGTATCGCCATGGGAACCAGCGTCCTGTACGCGCTCCCCCTGGTGGGACGCTGGACGGAAAGCCTGTCGCAGGGAAAGGAGCAGGAACAGGCCCTGGAAAGAGCCATGACCACCCGGGGCCGGGCCATCCTGATCAACACGCTCACCATGGCGCTGGGGTTCGGGATGCTGGCCTTTTCTTCCATGACTCCCCAGCGCCAATTCGGCTTCTTCATCGCGCTGGCCCTGCTGCTGGCCGCCGGCGGCACCTTCCTCATACTGCCGGCCCTTCTGCTGAAGCGGAAAAAACCGGGCTCCTGAGAAGGAAGAAAAAGAGAGTTGTTCCGGTGAATGCATTGAAATCGATGTAAAGAGAAAGCACAAACCACAGCATCAGAAAACAAGGAGAACATCATGAAGATGTTGCATCGTTTCTTGCTGCTTCTGCTCCTGTCGGGATTCGCGGCTACGGGGTTCGCCGGGGAACCCGCGTCCGGGGAACCTGAGTCCGGGGCGGCCGCCAAAGCGCTCACCGCGCAGGAGATCCTGGACAAAGCGGATGCAACCCTGACCACCTACAACGATCAAAGCCTCAGGACCGAGATCACCGTGGTGGACAGCGACGGCACGGAAAAGTACCGGGAAATGAGGGTCTGGCAGAAGGGGGAGATGCGCCTGATCAAATTCGTCCTGCCGGCGGACTGGAAAGGCACTGCGCTTCTGGCCCTGGACCCGAAGACCAACTACATCTACCTGCCCAGCTACAAGAGGATACGCCGGGTGGCCGCCCACGCCAGGAACCAGTCGTTCCAAGGCATGGATGTATCCCAGGCCGACATGGCCCTCTTCCGCTTCGGCACGGACTACGCGCCCAAGCAAATGGAGGAAACCGACACGGACTACATCCTGGAGCTCACCCCCAAGCCCGGCTCGGATGTGGGGTACGGCAAGCTCGTCCTCACGATCGGCAAGGACCGCTTTGAGACGAAGCAGATCGACTACTACGCCAAGGACGGCAAGGAAAAGCTCAAGGTGGAGGTGCGGAGCGATTGGAAGCTCTACGAGGGCAAACACTACAACGCCTCCCTCCTCAACATATCCAGCGCCAAGGAGAACCACCAGACCATCTTGAAGAACAGCGAGTACAAGTTCGACCAGGGGCTCCCGGACAGCTATTTCACCACACGGAACCTGAAAAAACCGTTGAGGTAAACCCATGAAACGTTTCCTCTCTCTCGTCCTGGTGGGAATTCCCCTGTTCTGCCTGATCGCAGGCCCTACCCCTCCGGCATATGCAGCGGACATGTTCAACATCACGGGATACATAGAATCCGAGTTCCGGCTCACCATCCAGGGGAAGAGCCGGTTCTCCTTCAACGAGAACACCTTTCAGCTGGCCCTGTTCGCCTACCCCTCGGACAACGTTTCCCTCCTGGGCAGCTTCCGGCTGGTGGGGATCGGTATAGACGACCGCGTACCCGACGACTTCATCACGATCTACCAGCAGTCGGACCCGGAAGTGGTGGACCCGGTGCGTGTGCTCCTGGACGAGGCCTACATCAACGTGACCGGACTGGGCTTCGAAAACCTGGACGTGAAGCTGGGCAAGCAGCGGATCCAGTGGGGGACCGGGGGCACGCCGGCGGCCGCCACGGGTGCATCGCTGCACGTCCTGGCATATTTGCAGACATATGTCCTTCACGTGTATCGTGAATCAATGTTTCTTT
>CAYTRL010000014.1:0-10949 GCA_964439795.1 uncultured Thermodesulfobacteriota bacterium | reverse complement strand
CGGACAACCTGAACCCGGACGACATGTGGGACCCGTTGCTGTTCGGAAAGAAGATCCCCACATCGGCCCTGCAGCTGAACTACTACCTGGGGCCCGTGACCATCACCGGCGTCCTGCTCCCCCTGTTCACCCCCGCGCTCCTTCCGGAGGCCGACATCCGGGGCCTGGGCAACATCATGTTCCGCTCCATGGCCGGCGGGATCACAATGGACACCGGGGACCCGGCTCTGGACGACATGCTCGATCAGCTGATGGGCACCATGCTGCCCGGCATGGAACTCGGACGCCTGGATATCGTGGCCAAGCTCCCCTCCAAGTCGGCCCAGAACATCAGCGCCGCGGTGAAGGTGGCCTCCAACATAAAGGGGGTGGACTTCTCGGTGAGCTACGCCTACGTGTTCGACGACTTCGGGGTGCCGCGCCGGGTGGACATGAACATCCAGCTGGAGCAGCTGAACTCGGTGAACGTCACCACCGTCATGGAGTTCCCCCGGCAGCACGTGTTCGGCTTCGACTTCGTCACGAACATCCCCAAACTGGACGTGGGGTTCTGGGGCGAGTTCGCCTACTTCATCTCAGAGCCGTTTCCCACCGAGTATTACATCAACATCGGCACGGAACGCTACCCCTGGCTCTCGAACATCATCGACTTGACTCCCCTGTCCGGAGAGGGGATCCGCCTCGCCACGGACCACCCCCTGGACAAAGACTTCATCAAGGCCGTGGTCGGCATGGACTACACCTTTCCGGGTTCCTACTACATCAACGTTCAATACGTGCGGGGCCTGCCAAACCAGAACACCGCCGATGGGATCCACAATTACGTCTGGGGAGGAATCGACAAGCCGTTCTTTCACGACGTCATCAAGGCGCGCATCTTTACCGGATACGACTTCAACGACCAGAGCGCGGTGCTCTTCCCGTCCCTGTACTGGTGGCCCATGGACGCCCTTGAACTGCACCTGGGCACCTTCTTCGTTTTCGGGGAGTTGGACACGTCTCTGGGCGCTTTCGGCAACTCCTTCGTGTTCCTGCGCGGGCGGCTCACGTTCTGACACTGCGTGGTTGTTACACCGATTTTACATTGGTTTTACGCTGCCGTGACAACTCCGACCCGGGGCTGTGCTAGTTTGCAGAAGAGCCCGGCAGCGCAATGAAAAAGGCGCCATGGAGGAGAAGGGTTCTGCTTGCTCTTTCTCCGCCCGTGCAGGTTCTCAACCATGCTGATGTAGCCCGCCTTCAGGGAACCGAACGGATCGGCAGTGCGCCCGGTGCTTGAAACGGAAACGCCCGCGCGTTCCGTCCTCCACCCCCGGACTCTGAAACGCGGCAAGCCCCGGAAAGCTGCGATGGAACACCATGGTGGTTGCGGAAGGAAGCTGCGTGGAGAAAGCCGTTCAAGTCATCCTGCTCCCCTCGCTCCGGCGGGGGGCCGTACGGAAAGGAACGATCCTGAGCGATGCCGCCGTCCGGCTGGGCGAGGGGATCGAGTCGATCTGCGGGGGCCGGGGCATCTGTGGAAAGTGCAAGGTACGCGTTCTCGAAGACACGCTCGGCGAACACGGTGTGGATTCGGACAGCGGGCACCTCTCTCCCATGGACGAGCAGGAACGAAGCACCGCCGGACGCCTGGGGTTCCGTCCGGACGAACGGATGGCGTGCCGTGCCCGCGTGGAGGACGATCTTGTCCTGTTCGTTCCGGAGGAAAGCCGCCGGGTTCGCCCGGCCCGTCTCAAGGGGATCCGCGGCCATACACCGGACATCGTCCCCGCGATCCGGAAGATCTACGCCGAACTGTCCCCGCCGGACGGGGAGACGCCCCTGGGGGCATGGGACCGGCTGGCAACCGAGATGGAAGAACGGTTTTCCCTGCAGGGCCTTTCCGTGGACCGCACGGCCCTGCAGGCTCTTCCTGAAGCCCTGGATTCGGAGGGGGGAAAGATCACAGCCACTGTCTGGCAGAACCGGGAGGTCGTACGCGTGGAACCGGGATACCGGGAAACCGCCTGCGGTCTCGCCGTGGATCTCGGCACCACCACGGTGGCCGGATACCTCTGCGATCTGAGAACCGGCGAACTGCTCGCCGCCGAGTCGGTCATGAACCCCCAGGTACAGTTCGGCGAAGATATCATGACGCGCATCGCCCGCGCCGCGGAAGACGACACCCTCGCCCGGATGCAGGAGGCGATCATCGGCACGCTGAACCGGATGGTGGAAGAGATGACCGGCCCCCTGGCCCTGACCCCGGACGATATCGCCGAAGTCGTACTGGGAGGCAATACGGTCATGCACCACCTCTTCCTGGGGCTGGACGTCCGCTCCCTGGGCCGGTCGCCGTTCACGCCCGTCATCAGCCGGTCCGTAACGGTCCGGGCACGGGACCTGAACCTGAACATCCTTCCTTCCGCACCGATCAACCTGCTCCCCATCGAGGCCGGGTTCGTGGGGGCGGATAACGTGGCCGTGCTTCTCGCGGAGCAGCCACACGCCCAGGACGAGATCGTTCTGATCATCGATATCGGCACCAACGGTGAGATCGTCCTGGGGAACCGGGACCGGCTCCTGTGCGCATCCTGCGCCACGGGCCCCGCGTTCGAGGGGGGATGCATCCGGTTCGGCATGCGGGCCTCGTCCGGCGCCATCGAAAAGGTGCGCATCGACCCGGAAACACTGGAAGTGAACTTCCGGGTCATCGGCGACCCCCGCTGGTCCCGGGAACGGCCGGAAGAAGAGTTGCGGGCCCGCGGCCTCTGCGGATCGGGAATCATCGACGCCGCCGCGGAGATGCTTGCCGCGGGCATCATCCGCCCGAACGGAGCCTTCGACAAATCCCTGACATCCCCCCGATTGCGGATCGACCCGGAGGGCCGTCCGGAGTTCATCATCGCCCGGGCCGCCGAGACCTCTGTCGGACAGGCGATCTGCGTGACGCAGGAGGACATCCGCGCGGTCCAGCTCGCCAAGGCCGCCCTCCTTGCCGGCTGCCGGATCCTGCTGGACCGCCTGGGCAGCGAGCAACCCGACCGGGTGGTCCTGGCCGGGGCCTTCGGGACCGAGATCGACAGGGAACGGGCCCTTGCCATCGGCTTGTTTCCAGACTGCGCCCTGGAAAAGATCACGGCCGTGGGAAACGCCGCGGGGGACGGGGCAAGGATCGCTTTGCTGAACCGTGAGAAGCGGGAAGAGGCGGACCGGATCGCACGACAAGTGGAGCACGTGTCGCTCACCACGGACCCGGGCTTTACCCGGATCTTCGTGGATGCCACCACCTTCCCGGAACCTTGAGAAGAAGCGTTCGATCATCGGGAAGGGGGTTCGACGAACCTAAAGAGAAAACAAATAGATCCTTCGGAAGCATAACCGGAAGAGGAACGACGAACCAGAGGAGAAACGAAATGGATGCCAGCCAGATCGCGCAGCTTGTTTTGGACATGGACGACGCGGCCGCCGCCGAAGTCCAGGCGGCCTTGGACGCCGGGCAGGACCCCCTGGACCTTCTCCAGAACGGTGTCATCCGGGGCCTGGAGATGATCGGGGAAAAGTTCGAGACCAAGGAGTACTTCCTCCCGGAGCTGATGATGGGGGGGGAACTCGCGGAGAAATGCATCGCCCTGATCGACCCCCATCTTCCCGACAAGAAGGGCCCGTCCAAGGGTGTGGTGGTGATCGGCGCGGTCCAGGGCGACCTGCACGACATCGGCTACGGCCTCGTGGCCAAGCAACTGGAGCTGGCCGGCTTCGAGGTACACAAGTTGGGTGTCAACATCCCGGCCATGTCGTTCATCGACAAGGCCCAGGAGGTGAACGCGGACATCATCGGTTTGTCCGCCTTCCTGATCACCACCATCCCCAACTGCTCGGAAGTCGTGGACTACATCCGGGATATGGGGTTGAAGGACAAGTTTAAGGTGATCATCGGGGGCGCGGAGACCAGCCAGGACAAGGCGGACAAGATGGGTGCCAGCGGGTGGGCGCCCAACGCCGTGGAGGCCGTCCGGCTTTGTAAAAATCTCATGAATCCGTAACAGGAGTTCTTTCCGGAAGGAGGTTGACCAATGATCCCGATCATGGAGTTCCAGGAACGATCGCTCTCAGGCCCGGTGAAAAAATCCAACGAATTCGACCTGGGCTATGCCAAAAAAGTGCGGGAACTGGTGGGCAAGTACGAGATCAAGTACGACCCGGAACAACTCATCGTGGACGACGCCACTGCGGATGCCGTCTTCGAAGCAGGGGTTGAGCTGCTGGCCGATGTGGGCCTCTACCACCTGGACACGCAGCGCGTCATCACCTTCACCGCCGAGGAGCTGAAACAGGTGGCGGCCGAATACCGGGAGAACCCGCCCAGGCAGATCTTTGGAAAGGGCGATGACGAGATCGCCGTCAGCTACCGCACCGCGGACGATACCCGGCCCCCGATCCTGGCCGGAGGTGCGCCGGGCAGCATCGAGGAGGCCTGGTTCTTTCAGTACATACAGTCGTTCGCGCAGGAAGAGACCAACAAGGCCATGGGCATTGCCGGCGGCATTGCTTCGGTGGGTGGCGTGGTGCCCAAGGCGGGGACCCTGAGCGAGGTCACCTGCGGCATGTGGGAGTGCGGGAAGCTTATGGAAGTCCTCCGGAAGGTGGGCCGGCCCGGGTTGCATATGGGGCTGCTCTGTACCGTGAGTACCGTGGGCGCCAGTATGGCATGTATCCGGCCCGGGCTGCGGGAACCGCACAACACCCAGATCGGCATCCACATCATTCCGGAACTGAAGATGGACTGGGCCCGCCTGCTGATGGCCCATTTCTGCCACGACCGGGGCATCACACCGTGGACCAGCGCCATGTCCATGGTGGGCGCGCTCAACCGCAACGGTGCCGAGGCGGCCGTGGGGATCATGGCCAACCTGCTGGGACAGCTCAGCTACGGGCATGGGACCCTGGCCAGCATCTTCTCCAACCACCTGGACGGGCGATGGGCGGACGCGGAAACCCAGTGGGCCTTCAGCGGCGCGGCCCGGGCCTCGGAGCGCAACATCCGCATTCCCGTGGCGGGCGTATGCGGGGGCATGGAACAGTACTGGCGGACCGAGGCCGGCATGTACCAGGCCGCCGCCATGGCCGTCTCCAATACGGCCAGCGGTTTTGCCTACGCATGGATCGCCGGCCACACCGGCCTGGAATCACGGCTGGTGGGAGAGATCATGAACGCCGTGGCGGGCATGGAGAGCGGCAAGGCCAACGAACTGGTCCGGTCGATCCTGGAGGTCACGGACCAGAAGATCCAGGAATGCTCTGGGCCCCGGACGTTCCCGGAGGCTTACGACCTGGACACCGTGCAGCCGAAACCCGAGCTGATGGCGGATTATGAACGCGTGAAGGAGAACCTGGGCAAGCTGGGCGTCCCGTTCGCATAAATCGGAAAAGCCGCAAGCTTACAGTGATCAGCGCCCGGCTTTCAGTTCCACCGGAGGGAACCATGCTCAATCCATCGGATCCAAACTGGAACTCGGATGTGGAGGCCCCGGAAACGCTGGAGGACCCTTCCACGAGTTCATGGGATGAAGAAGTGGACGTGGCCGTGGTGGGGTTCGGCGGGGCCGGTGTTTCCGCGGCCCTGGAGGCCGTGGAAAACGGTGCAAGCGTTCTGGCCATCGACCGGTTCCGGGGCGGAGGCGCCACGGAACAGAGCGGCGGAGTGTACTACGCGGGCGGAGGCACCTCCCCCCAGAAGGAGGCCGGGGTGGAGGACTCCCCGGAGGAGATGTACAACTACCTCTCCATGGAAACCCAGGGGATCGTGGAGGAAGAAACACTTCGGAAATTCTGTGAAGGAAGCACGCAGGACCTGGCGTGGCTCGAGAGCCACAACGTTCCGTTCGAGGGAAGTCTCTGCCCCACCAAGACCTCGTACCCCATCAACCGTTACCGTCTTTACTATTCCGGTAACGAGAATGTCACGAGCTTTGCATCGGCGGCAAAGCCCGCCCCCCGCGGTCACGTGGCCAACGGGAAAAAGGGGCTCCGGGCCGTGGCCGGCCCGGCCTTTTTCAAACCCCTCCGGGAATCCGCCCAGCGGAAGGGCGTGACGACCCGCTTCCAGAGCCGGGTGAAGCGCCTGATCGTCGACCGGGAAGGGGCCGTGGTGGGGCTGGAGTTTCACCAGATCCCCCAGGACACCTTCTGGTCCCGGCTGCACGGCTGGCTCGTGGCGGCCGACTCCAAGGTGAAGATCTACATCCCGGCCCTGGCGAAGTTATTCCGAAAAGGGTACCAGCGGATCGAGAAAACCCGGGCGGTCCCCCGGAAGATCCGGGCCCGGCTTGGCGTGATCCTTTCCGCCGGCGGCTTTGTCTTCAACCGGCGCATGATCCGCCACTACGCGCCGAACTATCTGGCCGGCATGCCTCTGGGAACCCCCGCAGACGACGGCAGCGGGATCCGTCTGGGGGAGAGCGTAGGCGGCGCCACGGGCTCCATGGACCGTATCTCGGCCTGGCGGTTCGTGAACCCGCCCCTGGCCTGGGCCCGGGGCGTCATCCTGAACGGCCGGGGCGAACGGTACTGCGACGAAACCGTGTACGGGGCCCGACTGGGAGAGGCGATGTGCGAAAAGCAGGGCGGCAAGGCGATCCTGCTCATCGACCGCACCCTCTTCAAAGATGCGCTGGGGCAGATCCTCCCGTGGAAGGTGATGATGTTCCAGCTCATGGCCGCGGCCAGCAACATGTTTTTCAACGCCCGAAAGAAGAAAACACTGGAAGGGATCGCCCTGGCCTGCGGTTTCCGTTCGGAAAGGCTGGTTGCCACGGTGGACGCGTACAACGCAGCGGCCGCCGGACGACTTCCGGACCCGTTCGGCAAACCCAGGGAGTACATGCACGCCCTGACCCGGGCGCCGTTCTACGCCATGGACGTGTCCCTGGACAGCAAGCTCTTTCCCTGCCCCACCGTCACCTTCGGGGGCCTCCGCGTGGACGAGGCCAGCGGCCTGGTGAAGCGGGAAGACGGGTCTGTGATCCCGGGGCTCTACGCGGCGGGCCGCACCGCCGTGGGGGTTGCATCGAATGCGTACGTGAGCGGGCTGTCCATCGCCGACTGCGTCTTCTCGGGACGACGGGCGGGCGGGCACGCTGTACGAAACCGATAATTTTTTCCTTTGGAGGGACTTCCCATGACTGAAGAAGCACGCACGGCAGGAACAGAGGAAACGGTCGACCTTCTGGTGGTGGGATCGGGCGGAGGCGGCATGACGGCCGCCCTGGCCGCACACGACCGGGGCGCGAAGGTGCTCATCATCGAAAAAGACCAGCAGTACGGCGGCTCCACGGCCATGAGCGGGGGCGCCCTCTGGATCCCCAACAACCACCTGATGGCGGATGGCGGGATCGAGGACTCCACCGAGGAGGCTCGAACCTACCTGCAGAACAAAACGGCCGGTCTGGTGGCCGAGGACCGTCTGGAGGCCTACCTGAAATATTCCGTGGAGATGGCGAAATATCTCTGCGAAAAGACCCAGGTGGAGCTGCAGTCACTTCCCTCGTACGCGGACTATTATCCGGAAGCGCCGGGGGGCAAACCCGGTGCGCGCACCATCGAGCCCAAAAACCTCGATGCCCGGCGACTCGGAAAGGAGTTCCACCGGATGCGGGAACCCCACCCCATGTGCCTGATCATGAAGCGGGTGGCCATGACAGCGCTCCAGGCCAACACCCTGCTCACCCGGGCGCCGGGCTGGCAGAAGCTCGTTTACGGCATGATGTTCAAATATGCCGTGGATTTTGCGGGGAGGCTCCAGTCGCCCCGGGACCGGACCCTGGCGTGCGGTAACGCCCTGATCGGCATGCTGCGTCTCTCCCTCATGGACCGGGACATCCCCCTGTGGCTGAACACCCCGGCGCGGGAACTGATCATCGAAGACGGCCGCGTGGCGGGTGTCCTGGCCGAACGTGAGGGCCAGATCGTCACGATCCGTGCGAACAAGGGGGTGGTCCTCGGCGCGGGCGGGTTCGAAAGCAACCAGGAGATGCGGGAAAAATACCTCCCCAGCCCCACCAAAGAGGAATGGACGTCCGGAACCCCGTACAACACCGGGGACGGAATCCAGATGGGGATGAAGGCGGGCGCGGCGCTGGACATCATGGACCATGCGTGGTGGTCCCCCAACGCCATGGTGCCCGGGGAGGACCGGGCGCGGATGATCTTGGTGGAGAGGTCCCTGCCGCGGAGCGTCATCGTGAACAAGCGGGGCGAACGGTTCGTGAACGAGGCCGCTCCCTATATCGATATCGTATACGCCATGTACGAAAAGAACACGCCCGAGGCGCCTTCAGTCCCGGCCTACCTGGTCTTCGACGGAGAGTTTCGCAAGAAGTACCCGTGCGGGCCGGTCCTGCAGAGTTCCCAGCAGCCCGACTGGATGCTCCCCAAGGCGCTGAAGGAGGGGTACCTGGTGAAGGACGAAACCCTGGCCGGCCTCGCGGAAAAGATGGGCATCGACGCCGCCGGGCTTCAGGAAACAGCGAAGAAGATGGCGGAATACGCCGGCACCGGAAAGGACCCCGATTTTCACAAGGGCGACAGCATTTACGACCGCTACTACGGTGACCCGACGGTGGAGCCGAATCCGTGCCTCGGCCCCATGGACAAGCCTCCGTTCTACGGGGTGGTGGTGCAGGCGGGGGACCTGGGGACCAAGGGCGGACTGAAAACCGACGCCCGGGCCCGGGTGGTCACCGAAGCGGGGGAGGCGATCCCGGGGCTGTACGCCATCGGAAACTGCTCGGCCTCGGTCATGGGCCACACCTACCCGGGGGCCGGATCCACCATCGGGCCCGCGGCGACATTCGGCTACGTGGCGGCGCTGGACGCCACGGGCGGTTGAGGCGTCCGTATCACGAGCCGAGCTTGCGGGTATATTGTTCGAAGAACCGGTCCATGATCTTCGGGGTGAGCCCCCGCAGTTTTTCCAGGGCGGGCGTGGAGTGCATCACGATCATTTCCTGCATTTCGTCGTCGCTGAAGATGTCGCAGTAGACGTGTTCGGTGATCTCCAGCGCGTCGGTGAAATCATCCATGTAGGAAGCCTTGAGCTTCTTCAGTTCCTCGGCGAGGGTCTGGTTTCCCTCCTTTTCGGTCCGGGCGATGAAGTAGAGCATCATGTTGTCGATGATCTCCGAGTAGAGTTTCAGGGTTTCCGATGTCTCCAGAAATTCCTTTGCCTTCTCCATGCTTCCCATGGTTCAACTCCTTTTCTCGGTTACGGACCGGAAGGGCGGGCCTTTCCATCAACGAATGTAACGATCACGGGTCAAACGGGCTACGGTGCCTTTCCTTCTTCATGGATATCATAATCTCTCTTCGGACGGGACACAAAAAAAATAAACGCAGGAAATAAAAAAATATTCCGGGGATATGTTCCCTGGATAGGATCCGTGGGAAAAGGAAGATCCCGCAAGGACAACGAAAGCACGGAAAGGACAAACGCATGACGAAGAAGACGGTATTTCTCACCGGTGCGACCGGTTCCATGGGGGGCTCGGCCCTGCGACATCTGCTGGAGAGAGGGCTGCACGATATCGTACTCCTCGTCCGACCGTCCAAGAAGAACCGGAAGGCCATGCAGCCCTATGAGAAGGAACCCCGGGTAAAGATCGTCTGGGGGGACCTGACAAGCTACGAGGACGTCTCCCGCTGCGTGGACGGAGCGGACGTAGTCCTGCATCCGGCCGCGTTCATCGCGCCGGCCGCGGACCACGACCCGCCCATGGCCTGGAAGATCAACGTGGGTTCCGCCCGGAACATCGTAAAAGCCGTTCAGGCGCAGCCGGACCCGGACGCAGTCCGTCTGATCAACATCGGCACGGTGGCGGCCACCGGGGACCGGCTTCCCCCCATCCACATGGGGCGGACCGGCGATCCGCTCAAGCCCAGCATCTTTGACATGTACGCCTGCTCCAAGATCGAGGCGGAGCGGGTGGTGGCCGAGTCCGGTCTCAAACACTGGGTTTCCTGCCGACAGACCTACATCGCCACCTCCCGGCAGACCCAGGACCCGATCATGTTCCACCAGCCGGTCAACACCTGCATGGAGCTGTGCACGGAACACGATGCCGGCCTGCTCCTGGCCAACGCCTGCGAGGACGACCTGCCCGACGGTTTCTGGCGCCGGTTCTACAACATCGGAGGCGGCCCGAGCTGCCGCACGGTCTTCATTCCCTACCTGGAACAAACCATGAAGCTGTTCGGCCTGGATTACCGGCAGATCCTGGACCGGAACTGGTTCGCCACGCGAAACTTCCACTGCCAGTGGTACGAAGACTCCGGGGTGCTCAACGAATACCTGCACTTCCAGACCGAAAGCCTGGAGGATCACATCCGGCACATCCGCGAGGACATCCCCGAGCATGTACGGGACGGCGCCCGGGGCATCCCCCACGAGGAGATCAAGCAGAAGGTCATGGTTCCCCTGGCCTCCGGGACCCCGGACTGCACCCTGTACTGGATCCACAACAACATGGAACCGCGCATTTCCGCCTTTTTCAAAAGCCGGGAAGACTGGGCCCGGATTCCCGCGGACTGGGATACGGACCCGTTCGAAGATCCCTGGCAGGTGGAACCGGTGCGTCTCGACCACGGGTACGACGAAGACAAGCCTGCCGGGGACCTGGGCCTGGAGGACATGCGGCATGCCGCACGTTTCCGCGGCGGCCGGTGCCTTTCCGACGGGATGGCCCCCGGAGATCTTTTACGCCCGCTCTCCTGGGAGTGCGCGTTCGGCCACACGTTCCATGCCACGCCCAACCTGGTGCTCAAGGGCGGTCACTGGTGCCCGGAGTGCGCCCCACCGGGATGGAACTTCGATGAAGAGGCCCGCCGGAATCCGTTCTTCGCCCAGGTATGGACCCCGAACCACGACCCGGAAGAGAACAACGTGTACCCCGAGGACTGCTGGAAGGACATCG
>CAYTRL010000013.1:5065-30974 GCA_964439795.1 uncultured Thermodesulfobacteriota bacterium | reverse complement strand
CGGCCAGAACCTTCTCCACCCTTGCACGTGTCACCACTGTATCGCCCAGTTCGCCGACAAGTACATCCACCAGCCGACCCAGTCCGCCTTTCAGGGACGTGAGCTTCCCGCCGGGACCGGCCGGCCCCCCCCCGCCCGTCATCGCTTGTTGGCCCGGGTCCTGCGCCCCGCCGTCGTTCTTTTTCTCCCTGGCCAACCTCCGCCTCTGCCTGGCCATGGAAACCATGGCGCGCAGGAGGCTTCGGTTCTCGCGCTCCATTTCCGCGATCCGGGGAAAGCAGGACACAAGACTCATCAGGGCGGGATCCCCGGCAAAGATACCGGAAACCATCGGGTCCAGGAGCTTTTCCATGGCCTCCCGCCCCAGCCGCCTGCTGCCGAACTCCGCGATGCTCGTATCCATCCCCCCGGGTGTGACCGGGGCGAAAACCTCCTTCAGGATCCGTAACCGGCCGGGCAGGGAAAGAAGGGGTGAGCGGAAAAAGGCCACCGGTTTTTCCGGGACCCGGTGAAGCTCTCCCCCGGAAAAGATAAACCGTTTCCGGGCGGCCTCCCGGCTCGGCAGAAGATCTTCCTCCAGGCCCAGATCACGGCACAGTTCCAGGGTGTCCGGCTTATTGTCCAGAAATCCGTTGGGCCCCCACTCCATGAGATAACCCTGGGACGACTCGCTTCGGATCTTCCCCCCTGCTCGATCCTCGGCCTCGAGCAGGCACAGATCCAGCGGTTCATTGTGCTCGGCGAACGCCTGCTTCAATCGAAAAGCAGTGGCCAGACCCGAGATGCCACCCCCGATGACGAACAGCTTCATGGGTATTCTGCCTTTCTTCAGGTTGCAGGATTTCCGGGCCTCGACCCGTCAGGGGCCCGGGATCGGGAAGATGCCAGACGTCGGCAGATCAGGTCCGCAAGGACACGGATGAAATCCCCGTCCGCGTTGAGCGGGGGGATGCGCACAAACGCTTTCATGCCGACCTCAAAGGCCAGCCTCCGGTATTCCAGGTCGATTTCGTACAGGGTTTCCAGATGGTCGGACACGAAGCTCACCGGCACCACCACTGCGCCGTAGATCTCCTCGCACATCATCTCGCACAACCCCTCCCGCACCGTGGGCCCTACCCAGCGCACCGGCCCCACCTGTCCCTGGTAGGCCAGGGACCAGGGAATCGAAACCCGCGATTTCTCCTGGAGGAGCTTGACGACACCGACAACGGTTTCCCGAACCTGTTCGATATAGGGATCTCCCTCCCTGCAAAACCGTTCCGGGATGCTGTGAGCCAGGAACAGGACACCGGTCTTTTGCTCACTCGGGAACGGTTCCAGGCAGGCGAGAATCCGTTCCGCCAAAACTCCCTGGTAGGCCCTGTCGTCGAACCAATGCCTGATCTCCTTGAACGGCGCTTCCGGGAAGACCGCTTCCACCGCCTCCCTCAGGTCGCGAAGGGAAGAACCGGTGGTGGTGGTGCTGTACTGGGGGTACAGGGGAACTCCCACGATCTCCTCGGCACCCCGGGCGCGCAGTTTCGCCACGGCTTCCCGGGAAAAGGGATGGCTGTAACGCATGCAGACCTCCACGGGCATGGGAGTTCCGCGAGCCCGCAGGGCTTCCTCGAGAGCTGCTGCCTGTTTTTTTGTGATGTCCAGAAGGGGGGAGATCCCGCCGATGCTCTGATACCTCCGGCGGACGCGTGGGGCCCGCAGCGTGGAGATGAGGCCCGCAAACAGGGGCCGAAAAAGGTGCCCCCCGGGAAATCGGAAGATGTCGGGGTCGGAAAAAAGCCGGAACAGGAACGCCCGCGTATCTCCCGGCGATGCCGGGGAACCCATGTTCAGCAGCGCGATACCGTGCCGCTTCCCGTTCATGCCGCCGGATCCTGCGGCCGCCGGGGGACGGGAAAAGATCGGATCGTCTCCACCAGGGTGTACACGCTCTCCAGTGGTGTTTTTGGATGGATTCCGTGCCCCAGGTTGAAGATGTAGCCGGGCATGGAAGCGCCCTTCCGGAGAATCCCCTGCACGGTGGACTGGAGGGCCTCCCGGGTCTGAAAAAGCGCAAAGGGGTCCATGTTTCCCTGCACGGGCCGTTCCGAACCGAGCCGTTTCCGCACGAGACCCACATCTATCTTCCAGTCCAGGCCCAGGACTCCGGCCCCCATGCCATCCATCTCTTCCAAGAGGGTGGATGTCCCCAGGGAAAAATGGATGGTGGGCACGCGATCCTTCGGAAGTCCCTCCAGAATCCTCTGCATGTACGGAAGGACGAACTCCGAGTAATCCGCGGGAGACAGGATCCCCGCCCAGGTGTCGAACAGTTGAACGGCCTGTGCGCCGGCTTCGATCTGTGCCCGAAGGTAATCCCCCACGGCATCCGCCAGCCTCCCCATCAGGCGGTGAAACCCGGCGGGGTTCCGGTACAGGAACAGCTTGGTTTCATAGAAATTCCGCGAGGTTCCCCCCTCGATCAGGTAGGTGGCCAGGGTGAACGGCGCCCCGCTGAATCCGATCAGGGCCACGTCTTTCCCCAGGGTACCCCGCAGCTGCCGGATGGCATCGAGAACAAACCCCATCTCCTGCTCCGGGTCCGGCACTCGCAGGGCGCCCACGTCCCCGTCCCTAATCCCCTGGCACTGCAACCGGGGCCCCAGGCCTTCATCAAAATGAAGATCCGCCCCCATGGTTTCAAGCAAGAGAAGGATATCGGAAAACAGGATGGCTGCATCCATCCCGAAACGCTCCACCGGCTGCATCGTCACTTCCACGGCCAGGGCAGGTGTTTTGCACATCTCCAGGAACGGGTGGGACCCCCTCAGCTTCCTGTATTCGGGCAGGTACCTCCCTGCCTGACGCATCAGCCAGACCGGAACCCGGTCCACGGGCTCCGAACGACACGCCTTGAGAAAGCGCGGAAGCGTGTTCATGAATCCTTTCCCCCTACCGGATCGCCGTCCCGCTGTTTTTTCCGGGGACGATGGGTACAAAACGGTTCCTCGGAAAGATAATTCCCCTCATTCATCGCCGAAGCCCGCGCCCGACAGCCACCGCATACATGCAGGTATTCACAGTTGCCGCACTTCCCCTCGTACATGTCGGGGTCACGCAGATTACGGAACAGGGAGGACTCCTCCCAGATCTCCCGGAACGGCTTCTCCCTCAAGGACCCGGCCGACTCCGGAAAATAGCTGCAGGGTTTCACCCGTCCGAACCGGTCGATGAACGCAATGTGCTGCCCGGCGAGGCACCCTTTGGAAACACCGGTGGCAAACCCCAGGCTCCGGGGTTTCCAGTCCCGCCCTTCCCGGCGGGATCGTTCCCTCACGATTCGAAAATAGTGAGTGGCGCAGGTGGGACGCATCAGGATCTGGTTCTCTTGAATTTCCTGTGCGTAGTGCCAGTTCAGGATTTTTTCATAATCTTCGCCGGAGATCAATTCATCCAGGGCCTCTTCACCGCGGCCCGTAGGAACGATCATGAACATGTACCAGGCCGTTGCGCCCAGTTCCCTGGCCAACCGGTATACGTTCGGGATGTCGGGTTGGTTCCTCCGGGTGAACGACGAGTTGATCAGGAAGGGGATGTCGAAGCGCTGAAAAAGCTCTGCCGCGCGGATGACGGCCCGGAAAGCTCCGGGTTGCTGACGAAAATCATCATGAACGGTCTCGGTGGAACCGTCCAGCGAGAGGGACACCATCCGAATACCGACCTCTCGTATCCTCTCACACACCGTCTCGTCCACCAGCGCTCCGTTGGTGGCCAGGCATACCCGGATCCCTGTTTCCGTCCCGTATCGAGCCAGATCGCCCCAGTCATTCCGCAGCAGCGGTTCTCCGCCGGAAAGAACGAGAACCGGGGAGGCGTAGTCCGCGATCTGGTCCATCCACCTGCATGCATCCTCGGTGGAGACATCCCCTGAATCGGTGTCCAACCCGGAAGAAGATCGGCAGTGGATGCAGTTCAAATTGCACCTTCCGGTGATTTCCCACGCAATCCACTTGGGTTTTGCAACCTCCCCTGCCATGATCCTCCCTTCCGGGTTCGAGTCGACGGGTGGAAAGTGTACCGAATCCGGCGGAAAGATTCCACCGCAGAGCGCACGTATGCGGTTCACGATCCGCATTCCGCGTTCCGCCCTGCCTGGTTCTTCGGATACTCTCTATAGAAATTCCGAACGGGAAAAGATGATCATGGAACCCAAGGGGTCCTTTCAAGATTTTCCCTCAAGAATCCGTAAAACAGGAGGTCGTCATCCCGGGAAAAGACCGCATTCCGTGCAGGGGATGTCCAGACACATACAGTGTTCCGCCGTGTCCCGGAACAGCAGGGAGGGCCTTTTTCGGAGCTTGAACGGGGAAACCTGGGACCAACATGGCTCCTCTCCCTCGTAGAACATGCACTCCCGGTTTTGGCAATCCCTGTACCGGTTGCACCGGTACCACGTGCTGTCGCATTTCGCCTCGGCTGTCTCCATGATTTCCTCCGCGTCAAGACGCGCATCGTTCGGAACCCTCTCGGAACCCTGCGTTCTGGATCTCTTCCTATAGGATGCATGGTTTTCCGGTTTTGTCTGACACGTTCTCTTCCTCCCCTGAGAATCGCCCGGGGAGGAAGGGTACGACCGGACAGACGGGAGGGTGTGGTGGACAGCACGTAAGCCCGAAAAAAAACCCCCGTGACCTTGAGGGACGGGGGTTCGTAAAAAACGGCCTCTCCGGGGAGAGTTATGTCTCACTTCTTGGCCTTCTTCTTGGTGGCTGTCTTTTTGACCGCAGCCGGTTTCATGATCTTGTTGACGTCCTTCCGGAGTTTTTTCACTTCCTTGACCACCGAGTCCACATCTTTTTTTGTTGCGATGTTCAGGCGCCCGAGGACCTTCAGGGTCTGGTCCTCCGCGTTCTTTTTCACCTGCTTGCCCATCTGGTCCAGTTCCTTGCCGGATGGCACTTTCAACTTGTCAATCCTGTTCTTGACGTTTTCCTCGATCAGAACCTGGACCTTCTTGTTATATTCATCCAGCTCTTTTTTGCTCGGAATGTTAAGCTTTTCCACCAGTTTCTTCGTGTTTTCCTCGACGGTGGAGTTGATCTGGTCCACGTACTTCATTGCATCTCTGGCCAGATCCTCCAGCGCCTTTCTCTGGACTTCGGGGACATATTTTTCCGCAAACTCCCCCACACTTTTCAGCAATTTTTCTCCTTCCGCCTCGATCCGTTCCAGGGACCGTTTCGAGCCCTCCCATCCTTCTTTGATCCTCTCGGAAATACGTCCGGACGCTGCCTTTTTTGCCGATTTTGCCATGGTTTCTACCCTCCTTCTTTCTGATTGTTCCCCATTGATCTTCATCCATCAATTAAACAGGCTTTGCGACCTCGAACATCGTGGACCGTCATGGAACAGGTCTACAACGCACTGCGTCACAAGGAACAATAATAACGCATCGCGTTAAGTTGTCAAGTGCTTTTTTTTCTTTTTTCTGTATTTCTTGATTTTTTCACCACATCAACCGGTTCCGGTCGCATCGCTCTTTTCAAATCCATGACGTTGTGATATCAGATGGATGCTCGACAACCGCCGGATCCGGTTTACAAAAGCCCTATTTTCTGTTTTTCTTTTCTATGGAGAGGCAAAAACCCAGCAATGCTGATTCGAGAGGAAAAAAAAAGGCACATAGGAGTCGGTTTCCTGATCCTGATCGTTTCCGGCATCCTGGGTAACGTGGCGGGGATCTTTCTGGGGGCCCTGATTCCGGAAGGCGCCCTGCACGATGCGTTGGCGAAAAGTATCATCTTCGGTCTGGACCCTCCCCTGCGCATCGATATCTGGATCGTTTCTTTTTCCATCGGGTTTCACCTGAAACTGAACAGCTGCAGTTTCCTGTTCATGATTTTCGGCTTGTTGCTCTACAAAAAAGTATGACGGTTCCCCTCGCCCGGGGATCATCCAAAGGGTTTGTCATGAATCGCCCTCCCCTTCGTCACGTCCTGTTCGTTGCCCTTGTCTTCTCCTTTCTTCATCTTCATGCGAGTGGCGGGTGGTGCGATCTCTACCTGCAGTTCCTGGTGGATCGGTCCGGAAGTATTTGGTCTCCGATCAACGGCACACCCAAGACGGTGCTGATCGCCGATGCCGTTGAAAAAGTGAGCCGGGATCTGCCCGGCGACGTGGCAATGGGTCTTCGTGTGTATCCCCCACTCCGAACGGGAGGGGTAGCCGGCGACCCGGGCCTGAGGATCCCTGTCCGGACCGGGACCCGAGACCGCTTTTCAGGGGAGCTGGCGGGATTGAACCCGAAGGGAAAAGCACCCCTGGCCGAACATCTGAAAAAGGCGCTGGACGATTTTCCCGAGACCGAAGACAGCAAGTTGTTGTTCCTGATCACGGACGGCGCCGACAACAACGGGAAGTCGTTCTGCGAGCACCGGCTGGTTGGCATTCCGCCCGATTCGTTCCGTTTTCACATCTTCTCCATGAACCTGAAGGACGAGGAAAAACGGGAAGAACTTAACTGCCTGAGCAGGCAGTTTTCAGGAAAAACCACTCACCTGACCTCCGGGGCCCGGCTGAAGGAAAAGCTGCTGTCCGTTAGCCGGGATGCCCACCGGAAGGAAACCGAGCGCCAGGCCCGCGTCCTGGAGGAAAAAAGGAGGCAGGAAGCCCTGAACAGCAAGACCCGCCTGAAGGTGGCTTTTCACAACACACTGGATCCTTTTTTCGCCGACTCCCTGGAAGTCGCCGAATTTCACCTCGATGGCCGGAAGATCACCCTGGATCCCCCTCTCCGTACGATCAGCGGGCAGAAAGCGGTGATCTTTGAACAGCCGGTTCCCGTGGGCACCCATCAGCTGGACCTTCAGTACAGGATGTGGCGGGGGAACGAATTCATTGTGAGCCGGGCGGGATCGCTGGAGGTTCGGGTGGAAGAGGGAAAGACTTCTTCGGTTCTCGGGGTTCCGAAGAGCGCCATTTTCCACTGGGGCTGTTCTCTCAAACCGGTCAGCCCGTAGCCGGTCCGGCCCCCTCGAATCATGGAACCGCTCCCCGGACCCTCTGACAAAAACAGCTGTGCCCCGGCACACCACCGTCTTGCCGCCGCGGGGCTGGGCCAGTGCTCCCTGGATCATCTTTTTACCGTTGACTCTTTTCCGTCCCCCGACTCCAAGACACAGTTTCTGGATTGCACCATTCAGGGCGGGGGGCCGGTAGCAACGGCGCTGGTGGTTCTGGCCCGCTGGGGGGTCACCGCACAGTTCGCCGGCGTGGTCTGCAGCGACCGTTTTGGTGCCAGGATCCTCGACGGGTTGCGGCGGGAAAACATCGAAACCTCCGCCACGGCCGTGCGTGAGGAAGGCCGCAGTCAGCTGGCCTTTATCTGCGTGGAACGCCACACGGGAAGACGGACGATCTTCTGGGGAGCACCGGGGGGGGAGACTCTCCATCCCCGGGAGCTTCCGGAAAACTTCCTGCAGGGGCTCGGGGTCCTTCACCTGGACGGATCGTTCCGGGAGGCCGCCCTGTCCCTGGCTCGACAAGCACGCCGTCAAGGGGTCCCCGTGGTCTTGGACGCGGGATCCATGAAACCCGGTATCCGCGACCTGATCGGGTTCACGGACCACCTGATTGCGTCGGAAACGTTCGCACGGCAGATGACACAGGACGGTCCACTGGAGCACCTTCTCCAGCGGTTGAAAGACATGGGGCCCGAACTGGTTACCGTGACGCTTGGCGAAAGAGGATCGGTAAGTCTCTGGGGGAAAAAGCCTGCTTTTCTTCCCGCCCTTCCGGTGCGCGTCGTGGACACAACGGGAGCCGGGGACGTGTTTCACGGGGCCTACCTGTACGGACTGTTGCATGGTTGGCCGCCGGAGGAACGGCTTCGATGGTCCACCGTGACCGCGGCGCTGAGCTGTCTTGCGCTGGGCGGACGATCGGGCATCCCGGCCCCGGACCAGGTCAGCGCACACCTTTCCGCCTTGAGCCCCTTTCAGGAGGAGATCCCGGAAACGGTTCTCCGACACAACCCGTAGCAGGAGATCGTACGTGATCCTGGGCATGTCCACGGTATGGCGATCCGCGAAGATACGAGACGGAGAATCCCTTCTCCGCCGCATGCAGGCGTTCGATCATCTGGCCGGGGTCGAACTGGAGTACAGGATCCTGCAGGATGCGACGGGCCCCATTGCCCGGGCGGTGCACAACGGCACAGCACGCGTTATGAGCCTGCACAACTACTATCCCCACCCGCCCGTTCTTCCCTCGGAGAAAGCCGGCGGGGACGCCTTCCTGCTCAGCTCTCCGGATCCGGAACAGCAAAGACACTCCGTGGCCTTTACCCGGAAATCGCTGCGGTGGGCAGCGGAACTGGGGGCCGGTACCGTGGTGCTCCACCTGGGCCGAGTGGAGATGGACGAGCCGATGGAAAAACTTCAATGGCTTTGCGAGCGGGGAGAAAAGGGTTCGCAGGCATGCGAGAAACTCCTCGGGGACTTCCGAAAAGAGCGTGCAGCTCGAAAAGAGGTTTATCTGGAAACCGTAATGCGCAACCTCGGCCGACTCCTTCCCCTGGCCGACCGCCTCGGAATCCGTCTGGGGCTGGAGAACCGGTTTTTTCTCCGTGAGATCCCCGACGTGGAAGAGACAGACGTTCTTCTGGAAGAATTCAAAGGGGGGCCTGTTGGATACTGGCATGACATGGGCCACGCCTCGGTCCATGGAAATCTGGGGGTCCGGGACCCCCTGGAGTGGATCCGGATGTTCGGAGGATCTCTGCTGGGAACCCATATCCACGACACACGGGGGGTGGAAGACCATCTGGCGCCGGGGGAGGGAGATACCGATTTCAGCGCACTGTCCGCCTGTTTTCGTCCGGAGGTCGTCAAAATCCTGGAGATCAGGCCCTCGGCGTCTCCGGAAGCCATACGCCGGGGGATCTCGCTCGTGCGGGACCTGTGTTCCCGCGCGGCATCCACCACGGACGAGGGTCCCCCGTCGCAGAACGCCGGATCCGAGGGATGTCGCTGAACACCCATTTACGTTTTTGCTTAAATCGAGTAACAAGGTCCATGAGAATAGTTCACGTTTCCGGGTCGGATCCGGGATTCCCCGGCGGGACAACAACAGGCCCGTTATCCACACCGTCTTTCTCGGGGGCCGTCT
Organism: uncultured Thermodesulfobacteriota bacterium; assembly: GCA_964439795.1. Taxonomy (GTDB): domain Bacteria; phylum Desulfobacterota; class DSWW01; order DSWW01; family DSWW01; genus CAYTRL01. Next base: position 21,827 of record CAYTRL010000013.1, on the reverse strand, counting down.
CCGCAGAAGGGTACGGTTCGTTCCTTGGACAGGAGAAAACAAAATGCCGGTAGCTCGTGTTACAGAAGTGATCGGGATATCTTCGTTGGGTTTCAAGGAAGCCTTTGACCAGGCCCTGATCCGGGCCGGTAAGACGCTTCGGAACATCACGAACATCGATATCCAGCACCAGTCCGCCGTGGTGAGCCAGAACACCATCCAGGAATATCGGGTCACGTGCAACATCACGTTCCTCCTGGATGATTGAGGGGGGATCCGGCCGATGCCGCAACCCCTGCCGCTTTTTGCGGGTAACGCAGGCAGACGATCGATCCCTGCCTTCCCCGGGACGGTTTTCGGCTCATGTCCGCCCTTTTTGTTCGACCCCTTCATATGGAGGCATTCATGGACCATTCCGTGATCATCCTTGCCGCGGGCAAGGGAACCCGCATGAAGTCCGACACCATCAAGGTTCTCCACCCGCTGGCCTCCCGTCCCCTGCTCGCTTACAGCCTGGACCTGGGGTGGCGGCTGGAACCGCGTGAACTGTTCCTGGTGGTGGGGTTCCAGGCGGAAAGGGTCCGGGAGGCGTTTGCCGGGGTCCACCCCTCTCCCCAGTGGGTGATCCAACCCGAACAGAAGGGCACGGCGGACGCCGTCCGCTGCGTACTTCCCCGGGTCCGGGAGGAGGTCTCCACGGTGGTCGTGCTGTACGGCGACGTCCCGTTGCTGAAAAAGAGCACCCTGGACAACCTTCTTGAAAAACACCATCGTGAAGGGGCTGCGGTTACGGTCCTCACCGCACTCATGGAAAACCCCCATGGATACGGGAGGATCCTCCGCGACCCGAACGGAAGGATCCTGCGGATCGTGGAGGAGGCGGACGCCGACGAAAAGGAAAAACAGATCCAGGAGATCAACACGGGCATCTACTGCATTCAGTTCCGTTTTCTGTTGGACGCCATCGATCACTTGAACGCCGACAACGCCCAGGGGGAATACTATCTCACGGATCTCGTGGCCCACGGGGAGTCGATCGGGGTTCCGATCGGTTCGGAATGCACGGACGAACCTTTCCGCGCCCTGGGCATCAACTCCCGTAACGACCTGGCCCGGGCGGAGCAGGTCCTCCGCCATGAGATCTGCGATCGGTGGATGCGGGAGGGCGTAACCCTGCAGGATCCGCTCACGACCTATATCGACCCCTCGGTCTCCCTGGAACCGGACACCGTTGTTGAACCCGGCTGCCACCTTCGGGGAAACACAAGGATCGGACGGGGCTGCACGCTGGGTGCCGGCAGCATCATCGTGGACTCCACGGTGGGCGACGGCTCCCTGATTCGGCCCTATTCCGTTCTGGAGGAATGCCGGCTGGGGGAGAACGCCCGGGTGGGCCCCATGGCACACCTTCGCGCGGGCACCGTGCTGGACCGGGACGTCTGCGTGGGGAATTTCGTGGAAACCAAAAACGCTCGCGTGGGGGAGTCGACCCTGGCGGCGCATCTCAGCTACCTGGGGGACTGTGAAATCGGGGCCCGCGTCAACATCGGATGCGGCACCATCACCTGCAACTATGACGGCACCCGGAAACAGACCACCGTCATCGAGGACGACGTGTTCGTGGGAAGCGATACCCAGCTTATCGCGCCGGTCCGGATCGGCCGGGAAGCCTTTATCGGTTCCGGGTCCACCATCACCGAGGACGTTCCCGCCGGGGCCATGGCTCTGAGCCGGGCCCCTCAAAAAGTCAAGAAAAATGCGGGAAAGGCGAAAAGAAGTAAGAAGGAAAAACCGGGAGATCCGGATCCCCCCGCCTGAAGGCACGCGCGGGGAAAACCCGGCAAACGTCTCGTCCCGGACAATGAAACCATCAAGAGGGTTCTTTCATGTGCGGAATCATCGGCTACGTCGGCGAGAAGAAATCAGTGCAGCTGCTGCTGGACGGTCTGCAGAAGCTGGAGTACCGCGGGTATGACTCCGCGGGAGTCGCCCTGGTGGACGGATCGGGCGAACTGCAGATCCGTCGAACGGAGGGGAAGCTTTCGCGTCTCGTGGAGGAGGTCCGTGAGAACCCCTGCGACGGCTCCCTGGGGATCGGGCATACCCGATGGGCGACCCACGGCAAGCCGTCGGAGACCAACGCGCACCCCCATCGTTCCGGCCCGGTGGTGGTTGTCCATAACGGAATCATCGAAAACTACATGGAGCTGAGAGACCTCCTGCAGTCCCGGGGCCGGACCTTCCTGTCCGAGACCGATACGGAGATCATCGCTCATCTTATCGACGAAAGCCTGCAGACCCCGTTGCCGCTTCCCGATGCCGTCCGGCAAGCCCTGCAGCAGGTCAAAGGGTCCTACGCCATCGCCGTCATCTCCCGGGACGACCCGTCCTGTCTGGTGGGTGCCAGGAAAGCCAGCCCACTGGTCCTGGGGATCGGCGAATCGGAGTTTTTTCTCGCATCCGATATCCCGGCCCTGCTGGACCACACGCGTCAGATGGTGTTTCTCGATGACGAAGAGATGGCGGTGCTGCGCCCCGACGGATATCAGATCACGGACATGACCGGGGCCCCGGTCCAACGGGACCCCACCCGGATCACCTGGTCTCCCATGATGGCGGAAAAGGGGGGATACAAGCATTTCATGCTCAAGGAGATTCACGAACAACCCCGGGTGATCACCGACACGATCCGCGGCCGGATCCTGGGCCGTCAGCGCCAGGTCTACCTGGAGGACATGGGGATCGAACCGGATGTATTGAAAAAGGTGAAGAAGATCTGCATCGTGGCCTGCGGCACTTCCTGGCACGCCGGTCTCATGGGAAAATTCATGCTGGAGGGCATCTGCCGCATCCCCACGGAGGTGGACCTGGCTTCCGAGTTCCGATACCGTTCCCCCGTCCTGGTCCGAAACACGCTCTTTATCTGCATCTCCCAGTCCGGGGAAACCGCAGACACCCTGGCAGCCCTGGAACAGGCAACCGGCAAGGACGTGCATACCCTGGGCGTCTGTAACGTGCTGGACAGCAGCCTGGCCCGGAAATGCCAGGGGGTTCTCTACACGCACGCCGGACCGGAAATCAGTGTGGCATCCACCAAGGCCTTTCTCACGCAGGTGACCTCTTTGTACCTCCTGAGCCTCTACCTGGGAACCCTTCACAAAAAAGTCCCGGAAAAATCCATGGAATCCCACCTGCAGGAGTTGAGAAAGCTTCCGCTGCTGATGGAGGATGTCCTGGCCCGGGAGGCTTCCGTGGAGACGGTTGCCAGGAAATACGCCCACTACCAGGATTTCCTCTATCTCGGCAGGGGCATCCACTATCCCGTGGCCCTGGAAGGGGCCCTGAAGCTGAAAGAGATCTCCTACATCCACGCGGAAGGATACCCCGCAGGGGAGATGAAACACGGCCCCATTGCACTCATCGATGAACACTGCCCCACGGTGGCCACCCTTCCGTCCAACGATCTCTACGACAAGGTCCTCAACAACCTGGAAGAAGTGAAGGCGCGTGACGGAAAGGTGATCGCGGTGGTCAACTACGGCGACACGGAATCGGAAAAGGTCGCGGACGATCTCCTGTATGTTCCGGCCAGTTCCCCCTATATTACACCGATCCTCATGACCATCCCCCTGCAGCTCCTGGCCTACCACATCGCGGTGATCAAAGGGACGGACGTGGATCAACCACGAAACCTGGCGAAAAGCGTCACCGTGGAATAACCCCCCTGAAGAAGGCATGCAGACCAGCGAACCGTTGAACCCGAGACAGATCGAGGCCGTGCATCACGACCAGGGTCCCCTTCTGGTCCTGGCCGGACCGGGAAGCGGCAAAACACGCGTACTGACCAGCCGTATCGCACACCTGGTCCGGGAAAAGCAGGTCGATCCTCATTCCATTCTGGCCATCACCTTCACCAACAAGGCCGCGGAGGAAATGCGTCTGCGCGTGCAGCGCCTTCTGGGTCCGGTGAGCCAGGGGATGTGGATCGGCACCTTTCACGCCACGTGCGCCCGCATCCTTCGCCGGCATATCGAGCGGCTCGGGTTCGAGCCGAACTTCGTAATCTACGACGACGCCGATCAGGTCCGGGTGATCAAGGGCTGCTTGAAAGCACGCGGGATTTCCGAGAAGACCGTGCGCCCTGCGGCGATTAAATCGCTTCTTGAGCGGGCCAGCAACCAGGCCGTGGACCCCCGGGAACTTGAACTCCGCGACGCCGGCGATCCCGAACTTCTCCGACAACTCGTCACCGATTACGCATCGTCCATGAAACAGGCGAACGCCCTGGACTTCGGGGACATGATCGTCTTTGTCCTGCACCTGCTGCAGCGTCATCCGGATCTCCTGCGGTTCTATCAATCCCGGTTCCCGTTCATCCTGGTGGACGAATACCAGGACACCAACCGGGCACAACACGCGCTGCTCAAGGCCCTGGTCCCCCCCGGGGGCGCCCTTTGCGTGGTGGGAGACGACGACCAGGCCATCTATCGGTGGCGCGGGGCGGAAGTGGAGAACATGCTGTTGTTCGAAAAAGACTTCCCCGGATCCCGCGTCGTCACCCTGGAACAGAACTATCGATCCACCGGGAACATCCTGAACGCCGCCCAGGCGGTGGCCCGGGGAAACCCGCAGCGCCTGGAAAAGCAGCTGTGGACCGCCAACCCATCCGGCGGCCCCCTGATCTATTTCGAGGGGGACACACAGGACCGGGAAGCCGATTTCGTTGCGGGCGAAATCGGTTCTCTGGTGGGTTCCGGGACCGCCTCCTACGGGGACGTGGGTGTGTTCTACCGCACCAACGCGCAATCACGATCCCTGGAAGAGCGGTTCCTCGTGGCCGGGATCCCGTACCGTGTCGTGGGGTCGCTGCGCTTCTACGAGCGTGCCGAGGTCAAGGACCTGATGGCCTACCTCCGCGTTCTGTACAACCCCCGGGATTCCGTCAGCCTCCTGAGAATCCTCAACCGACCACCGCGGGGCATCGGCGCCGTCACGCAGGAACGGATGGAATCACATGCAGCCGAAACCGGCCAATCCGTCTGGGAAGCCATGGAACACGGACTGAAGGCCGGGGTTTGGGCCGCCGGTGCCTGTAAAAAGATCGATCTTTTCCGGAAAACCATCCTCGCCCTTTCGGAAACACTGGAGAAGGGTTCGGGTCCGGCAGACCTCCTGAGACAGGTGGTCCGTGCAACTCGTTACGATGCGTTTCTGGATGCGATGCCCGACGGAGACCGGAGACGGGAGAACGTGGATGAACTGATCCATACCGCCGCGGATTATGACGCATCCTCTTCCTCCGGGCTGGAGGGCCTGGAGCGACTGGGGAGCTTCTGTGAACGGATCTCCCTCGTCACCGGCGCGGACACCGCCGACGGCAGGGTGGACGGTGTGTCCCTGATGACCCTGCACTGCGCCAAAGGCCTGGAGTTTACCGTGGTTTTCCTTACCGGGATGGAAAACGGCCTCATGCCGCACCAACGTTCCACCTTGTCCGAGGAGGGGCTTTCCGAGGAGAGACGCTTATGCTATGTGGGCATGACGCGCGCCCGGGAGAAACTTTATCTTTCCCGGGCACGAACGCGTCATGTGTACGGGGAAAGACGGCCCTCCACCCCCAGCCCGTTTCTCCGTTTTATCCCCCCGGATCTGATCCGGCCCGCCTGGGAAGGGGAGGAAGACAGCCTTCCGGTTTTCAGCGAGTTGTCCGGTTCTCCGGGAACGGAATTCGGCACCGGCATGGACGCGGATTCCCCGTCCCTCCCGTCGCTGGCCCCGCCGGTGGAACCCGGCCGGCCGGCCGGGTTCCGTGTCGGCGACCTGTTGATGCACGAATCGCTTGGAGAGGGAACGGTCTACAAGGTGGAACGGGCCGAAAGCGGGGAAAAGATCATCGTGCGTTTTTTCAACGGCAAGATCCGCAAGCTGATGGCTCACACCGCCCCCATTAAGAAACTTTCCTCCTGACCCCTCCACTCCCATCCGTGCGCGCCGCCCTCTCTTTCATCCCTGTGGTCACCGCACAGCCTGGCACCCCGGCATCATGCTTTTTCCCTAAAAAATCTTGAAACGTTTTGCCCCGTAAAAGATCAATCGAATTGACAATTCTCTTTTGAATTTTTATATTTGCTCGGGTTCATTCCATCTCAAGGAGGACATAATATGGCGGAAGACTGGCTGCTGGATACCGAACCTATGGTACATGAAAGTCGGATCAAGGTGCCGTATGCCTGGTCCGTGGGAGATACGGGAAGCCGCTTTCTCACGGAGATCAGAGATCACGGGACGATCCTGGGGAAAAAATGCGAGGCATGTGAAACCGTTTTCGTTCCTCCCCGAAAGATGTGTCCCCGCTGTTTCCAGGATACGGGCCCCTGGGTGGAGGTGGGACCCCAGGGAACCCTGGAGGTTTTCACGGTGGTACGGTACCCGTCGGAACTGCACCCCGAGCCTTCCCCCCCCATGTACGGGATCATCCGTCTCGACGGAAGCACCACCGGCCTGGTTCACCTGCTGGGCGAGGTGGATCCGGCCGCCCTGCACCCCGGGCTCCGGGTCGAGCCTGTTTTCCGTGACCAGCGGACAGGTCACATTCTGGACATCTCGCACTTCCGGCCCGTACCCGCCTGACCCAAGACGCCGGGAACCGGACACATTCACATTTTTCTCATGACACCACGGAGGCAAGGGCCCATGGAGAGGATCGCAGTCGTCGGGGTGGGCCAGACCCGGCAGGAGCGCAACAAAATCCACGAAACCTTTGCGGACATGGTATTCGAGGCTGTCCAGCAGGCTCTCCAGCAGGCCGGGATCGGGATCGATGCGATCGGCAACGTGGTGACCGCTTCCAACGATTTCTGGGACGGCCGCACCATCTCCAGCATGGCGGTGAACGACGCCTGCGGTTCCTATGACAAGAACATTTCCACCGTGGAGGGAGACGGGACCTTCGCCGCCTTTTACGGGTTGACCCGCATCCTTTCCGGCGCCTACGACACCACGCTGGTCGTGGCTCATTGCAAGGGCTCGGAAAGCGATTCCATGCACATCACCAACGCCATGTTCGACCCGATTTTGCTGCGGCCCCTGGGGCTGGACAACATCAGCTCCGCGGCGCTTCAGGCGAACCGGTACATGTCCCGGTATTCCATCACCGAGGAACAGTGTGCGATGGTCTCGGTGAAAAACCATGAAAACGCCTGCCGAAACCCTTTTGCTCAGCTGCCCATGCGCATCACCGTGGACGACGTCCTGCGGTCCCGCATGCTGGCGGAACCGATCAAGCTCCTGGACGCGTCTCCGGTCTCGGACGGGGCCTGCGCTATCATCCTGGCCCGGGAGTCTGCGGCGACCCGGATTACGGACAAGCCGGTCTGGGTACGCGGCGTGGGCTATTCCGCGGATCCGTACCACCTGGGCGACCGGGACCTGGCCGATTGCGACGCCCTGGTCCAGGCCGCACAGCGGGCCTACCGGATGGCCGATATCGACGATCCAGCGAAACAGATCGATCTGGTGGAACTGTACGACGCCTTCAGCTATCAGGAACTGCTCTGGACCGAGGGCCTGGGGCTGTGCGACCGGGGCGAAGGGGGGAAGCTGGTGGCGTCCGGCGCCACCCGGATGGACGGGACCGTTCCGGTCAATGCCAGCGGGGGACTCCTGTCCGCTCACACGGTGACCGTGGCCGGCCTGGTACGGATGGCGGAAGCCGTCCTGCAGATCCGCGGGGAAGCAGAACAGCGTCAGGTTCCGGGAGCCCGGACCGCCGTGGCACACGGGGTGAACGGCCCCTGCGGGCAATCCCACTGCGTGTGGGTGCTGGGCGCATGAACCCTCCAACCGCTTTCCAGGCAACCCTACTGCGTGTGGGTACTGGGTACATGAACCCTCTAACCGCCTTCCAGGCAAACATCATGAATTCCGGAGAGGAGAACCCATGGCGAACAGGGTAGCCATCGTGGGAACGGGACAAACCCACCACCGCACCCGGCGGCTGGACGTGAACGGGGTGGAACTGATCTACGAGGCGGTCCGGAGGGCCCTGGACGACACCGGCCTCAAGATGAAGGATATCGACGGGGTGATCATCGGCAACATGGACCACTTCGAGGGGATCAACTACGTGGACTGCTGGAGCATCGACGGGTCCGGCGGGTTGGGAAAACCCACCATGAAGCTGACCACCGGAGGCACAACGGGAAGCACGCTGGCCATCGGGGGGTATCACATGGTCGCCTCGGGTCTCTTCGACAAGCTCCTGGTCATCGGATGGGAGAAGAACTCCGAATCGGATACTACCGCGGCCATTACCACGGCGTTCGACCCGGTGTGGGACCGCAGCGTGTTCGCCGGGGCGATCTCCGGTCTGGCCGTGGAAGCCTCAGTGTATATGCACACGTACGGGGCCACCGAAAAGGACGCGGCACGGGTGACCGTGCGGGACCGGGGGCACGCCTGCCGGAACCCGTTCGCCCATCTGCGCAAGGAGGTCACCATCGAGGAAGTGCTTTCCTCCCCTCCCCTGGCCGATCCGCTCAAGCTTCTCGACATGTGCCCCCGCACAGACGGCGCCTGCGCGGTGATCTTCGCTTCGGAGCAGGTGGCGGAAAAGATCTGTCCCCGGCCTGCATGGGTCCTGGGAACCGCCAACCGGCACCTGTACACCTATCTGGGCGACGCGGACTACGTGGGGCTCAAATCTCTGCGACGTGCCAGCCGGGAACTGTACGAAAAGGTGGGCATCCGGGAGCCGTTCAAAGAGATCGACGTCATGGAACTCTACCTGCCCTATTCCTTCGCAGGGCTCTCCTGGATCGAGGAACTGGGACTCTGCCCCCCCGGCGAGGGGCCCCGTCTCCTCTGGGACGGACTGACCGACCTGGGGGGAGAGCTTCCCATCAACCCGTCCGGAGGCGTGATCTCCTGCAACCCCATCGGCGCCACTGGACTCATCCGCTGTGCGGAAGCGGCCATGCAGGTCATGGGGAAGGCAGAGGAACGTCAGGTGCCGGATGTGAACGTCGCGTTGAGTTCCGGGTTCGGCGGCTGCTGGTGGTCCGATCTCCTCATGTACGGGAGCGCCAAACCGGCGTGATTTTTCCCGCAGACAGGATGCCCCCGGGAACCCGTTCCCCGGAAACAAGCACCAGGAGGAACCGATGGAAGAAACGAGAGAGCAGGAACAGCTGGTATTGCATTCCGGCGAGGCTGAACAGCCGTTCCGGTATGCGGTGGGCCGGTACGGATCCCGGTTCTTCATGGCGCTCCGGGACGAAAAGCGTCTCCTGGGGATCCGCTGCCCGAAGTGCGGCAAGGTGTATGTCCCCCCCCGGCAGGTGTGCGGACCGTGCTTTGAAAGGATGGACGAGATGGTGGAGGTGGCTCCCACCGGAACCCTGGTGGCCTACACGATTCTCCGCTTCAGCTTTCTGGATCCGGAAACCGGGAAGCAGAAACCGGTGCCTTACGGGTACGGCTTCATCCGGTTGGACGGTTCGGACAACGCTTTCCAGCATTTCATCGAAATTCGCGACGAGACCCGGGTCCGTATCGGGGCCCGCATGCGCGCCGTGTTCCACGAAGAACGGCACGGCACCCTGGCGGACATTCAACATTTCGAAATCACGGAATGAAACAGAACGGAAGGCACCCTGTCAAACATCTGGCATTTTGAAACGAGATCATGAAACAAAACGGCAGGCACCCTAGCGAATATCCGGCATGTTGAAATGAGAGCATGAAACAGAACGGAATCAAGCTGGTCGCCAAGAACAAGAAGGCCCGCTTCAACTTCGAGATCCTCTCCACGCTGGAAGCCGGTCTGGTGCTCACCGGGACGGAAATCAAATCCATCCGGGCGGGCCGCGTTCAGCTGCAGGAAGGGTACGCGAAAATCATCGACGGCGAGGCGTTTCTCGAGGACACCTATATCGCTCCCTATGATAACGCGGGACCGTTCAACCACGATCCCGTCCGCCAAAGGAAGCTTCTTCTGCACAAGCGGGAGATCCAGCGGCTGCTCGGGAAGACCCAGGAGAAGGGACTATCCCTGCTCCCGCTCCGGCTCTACCTGAAGAACGGAAAAGCCAAGGTCGAACTGGGGCTGGGACGGGGCAAACGAAAGTACGAAAAGCGAGACGCACTCCGGAAAGAGGACGCTCGAAAAGAGATCCAGCGTTCTCTCAAGCTTCGGTGAACCGGTCCGGCATCCCTGGTTTCTCGGGGAAACCGATCTTCTACAGCCGGGCAGCTCGCCGAACGGGTGCATCCGGGGACAGGAATCCTCCCCGGGAGATCGCGCAGGTTGCGGATCTCAGGCTTGATGTACAGGGATATTGTCAGGCAACCCGATCAACCCGATAAAGGAGTTCTCCATGATTCATGTCCCGCGCCTCCGCTTCCTCTGTTCCGCCTTCTGCCTGCTTTTCTGTCTTTTGTTCCATGCGCTGGGCGGCTCCCCCGGTTGGGCTGAAAGCGGGTCCCCGGCCCCGGAGCCCGAACCCGCCGCCACCCCGCCCGCCACGGCCGAAGGGGTTCCCCCCGTTCCTGCTGATGCCAGCGGTCTCGACCGGGTGGAAGCCCTGGAGGAAGAGACCTCCCGGCTGATCAAGCTGTGGAAGAGCTATACGAAGCATATGGACGGGGTGCTGGAAAACGTCATCGCCCTGGATCTGTGGGGGATCTCCACACCCCAGCTTCCCAAGGGGATCCTGAAGATCAAGTACAATGCCGAGCACCAGAAGGTGAACCAGCGGTACAACACCACCGGGGGGAAGGACCCGTTCGCACCCAGCCTGGAGTTCCCCAACGTCTTCCATGATCTTCTCCCCGACGTATTCACGTCCAATGACGACATCTTCTTTGTGGACCTGCAGGGGCCCGACGGCGGGGGAGAAGGGTTCGGGCACACCATCCAGATGAGCTACGGGATCACCGACGCCTTGGACTTCTACGTGGAACTTCCTTTTCAGCGGGCCGAGGTGCTCTTCGACGTGACCTACAAGCCCGGAAACCTCTCTCCGGAGGAGTGGGACATTATCAACGACGTGCTCTCGGGGATCAACTTCATTTCCGGGGGACCTCCCATCGACCTGCGCACCGTAGATGGCTTCTGGAACTTCATCGAGGCCCTGGGCCGTCCCCGCCTCGTGGAGCATTACAAGTCCGACGGGTGGGACCTGGGGGACATTCACGCGGGGTTCAGCTGGAACTACTACAAGGGCAGGCACTTCGCCGCGGCCACCACCTGCCGCGTCTATTTTCCTACGGGATGGCAGCCCGCCCCGAACAACAGCATCGAGCTTTTCACCGGCGCCGGGTTTCCCGCCGGCACGGCCGCCTGGGGAGTGAGCACCACGCAGGGTTACGATCTCCGTCTGCCCGATCCGCTGGAGTGGGTGATCTTCAACCTGGAGTTCACCTACGAGTACCGCTTCCGTACCCGGCGCGCCGCCCCCACCTTTCCAAAGAGAGCCCCGGTCTGGGAAGAGATCTATCAGCTCCTGGCATCGGAGGAGCCGGACATCGCCATGCTCTTCCCGGATTTGAGCGACATGGGGAACTTCTGGCATATCACCTACGGCCACTCCTTTGACGGCGAGATCGGCCTCACGCTGAACCCTTTCAAGATCATCCCGTTCGGGGTAAAGTACGCCGGAGGATGGTCCATGGAGCCTATCATCGAGAGCTCCAGCGAAGAGTTCATCCAGTACGTGGAAAACGTGGAGATCGTGGGGGAGCAGGCCAAGCAGATGATCGCCTTCGGCACGGCCATCTCCCTGATCCCGTTCTACATCCCCCTGAACATCACCTTCCAGTACCGGATCCCCCTTTGGGGGTACGGCGCCTTCGTGGTCGAGGAGAACTGGGCCATCACCGGGGAGTTCTTCCTCGCGTTCTGACGTGCTTTCCCGGAAAAAGTCGGCTTTTCCCGGGAGGTGGGGAGAGGACAGGTGTGGAGGCTATCGTGAGGAAAGAGGCAGTTCCTCCGCGGCCGCAGCGTCCAGGACATACACGCACCGGCCGGGAAACGTCTGGAGGAAGGAAGCGGGAACGCGTACGCTCGGCGGCTCGCACAACGATTCATAGACCGCGTTGGCCTTCCCGGCGCCCATAGCCAGCAGGACAATCTCCTTCGCCTCCAGGATCGTCTGAATCCCCATGGTCAGGGCAAAGCGGGGCGCCTCTTTGGGGTCCGTGAAGAGACGGCTGTTGTCCTGCAGGGTCCGTTCGGACAGCCGGACCATCCTCGTCCGTGACGACGGTTCCGTTTCCGGTTCGTTGAACGCGATGTGCCCGTTCATCCCGATCCCCAGAAACTGCAGATCGATTCCGCCCAGGTCCCGGATCGTCTGCTCGTACCGTTGGCAGGTGGCGCGCCAGTCCATGGTCAGTCCGTTGAGAAAGTGGATATTCTGTCTGGGAATGTTCACGTACCGGAAGAGATGATCTTCCATGTAGGAGCGGTAGCTGTTGGGATGACCGGGAGGGATGTCCATGTACTCGTCCAGGTTAAACGTGTGTACGTTGCGGAAGTCCAGTTCCCCCTCGAGAAACAGGCCGGTCAGTACGTTGTACAGGGGGACGGGCGTGCCGCCGGTAGGCATCCCGGCCACGAAGGGCAGATCGCCCTTTTCCCGCCACCTCTCCCGGTAGATCTCGCCTGCGGCCCATCCCATCTGGACCGGCCTCTTTACGATCCGGAGCGTGACCGTCTTCCCGGTGCTGGTCGTCCATTCCTGGGTTGCCGTCATGGCGTCGCCTGCTTTCGGGTTTCCTTGTCCAGAAAACTCAGGAGCCGGCTCCGGGTGGGGGGATGACCGCTCATGATCTTCAACCGGCCGGCCGCGTTGGCCATACGTCCGGCCAGGTGAAGATCGTCCGGATCCTGGAGCCACTGGCTGATGAACGCAGCATTGAAGGCGCTGCCGGCCCCCAGGGCGCTTACCCCGCCTTCCCGGATGCGGAAGGCGGGCACCTCCACATCCATGTCACGGCTGCGCACGCGGCATCCCGCGGCTCCCTGTTTCACCGCGATCCAGTGCACCCCGTAGCGGTCCTGAACTTCGGTGAGCGCATCTCCCAGGTCCTCACGGCAGGTAAGTTCCCGGATCTCACGGGCGCTGGGAAGGTACACATCCACCCGTTCCATGGCCACATGCAGATCCCGTATCACCCGGTCCGGGGTCTTGCTCCGCCGGAACCTGCCGTGATCCAGGACCGTAACCCATCCCTTTTTCCGGGCGTTCGCCAGCAGGTCCGCCATCCCGGACTGCAGCCGCGGCAGGGAGAAAAAATCTCCCACAAAAAATACCCCCTTTCGGGTGCCTTTCGGACGCTCTTCCAGGGGCTCCAGATCGGTCGTTTCCAGGATCTCGTTGGCCCCGTTGTAGGTGATCATGGCCGTATCCAGTTCGTGGGCCCTCAATCCGGAAAGGATGACCGTCACGCCGGTTCCATCCCGCTTGGAACGGAAAAGGCTCCGGACGTCTACGCCCTCTTTTTCCAACCCGGCCAGGATCAGATCTCCGAAAGGGTCCGCACCGATCTTCCCCTGTACCCGGACCTTCAGACCCAGTCGTGCCGCCTGCACGGCCGTGTTTACGGCACTCCCGCCAGGGGACAGGAACAGGTCCTTTCCCCGCTCCTCTTCATGAAAGGCCAGTTCGACAATGCGTTTGTCTCCCTGCTCTACGGCCCCCATGAACCGGAACTCCTGGTCCAGAAATGCTGCCCCCAACGCGATCAGGTCGAACATGATCTACTCTCCCAACAGATTCCTCAGGGTCGCCGAAACCCCGGCATTCCTTGATCGATTCCCGGGGCTTCGAGATTCTCTACCCCCGACCCGTATCCGGACTCGCCCCGGTTTCAAAACGAACCCCTGGGACCGAATAGAGGATTGTAACATGTTCTCTCCCCTTGCGAAAAGCGGGTGGACCTCCCATGCCGGAGATGGCCCCTTCTTTGTTTTTTCCCGGGTTTTGTGTAAAGAATCTATAGATCATTCTTTTCCCCTGTAGAGAAATCTGTAAGGTACCAAAAAGGAGACTGGAAAATGGCAAAACTTGCGATTCACGGCGGCACTCCGGTACGGACATCCCCCTTCGCTCCATGGCCGGAGTTCAGCGGATCGGAAAAAGATGCGCTCTGCCGCGTGTTGGATTCCGGGAACTGGGGAGGGTTTCCCTCACCCAACCAGGAGGCCGATGCCTTTGCGAAAAAGTTCGCCGCATATCACGACGCAACGTACGGGATCTGCGCCGTGAACGGCACCGTGACCCTGGAAGTGGCGCTCCGTGCCGGTGGTATCCAGGCACATGACGAGGTGATCGTCACCCCTTTCACCTGGATCGCCACCGCCTCCGCGCCTGTATACATCAACGCTGTTCCTGTCTTTGCGGATATCGACCCGGAAAGCTACTGTCTCGACCCGGACCGGGTAGAGGAGGCGATCACGGACCGTACACGTGCCGTGATTCTGGTACACCTCGGCTGCACCTTCACCGATATGGACCGTATCATGGAGATCGCTTCCAAACACAACCTGCTGGTGATCGAGGACTGTGCCCACATGCACGGGGGCAAGTGGAGAGGAAAAGGTGCCGGTTCCATCGGGCATATGGGCTCCTTCAGCTTCCAGTCAAGCAAACTCCTCACCGCCGGGGAAGGTGGCATGATCATCACCAGTGACAAGCAACTGGAAGAAAAGTGCCAGTCACTGGTGAATTGCGGCCGAAAAGAACCCGGGTACGACAGCTTCGACGGGTCCGTCTTCGGGTTCAACTACCGCATCAGCGAATTCCAGGCCGCCCTGCTCTCCTGCCAGCTGGACCGCCTCGAGGAACAGCATCGGCGGCGGGAGGCCAACATCCTGTACCTCGAGGACAAAATCAAGGGTGTGGAAGGCCTGGTACCGGTGAAACGGGATCCCCGTATCACGACCTTTGCGTGTTACGAGTACATTCTTCGCTACCGGGCGGAGGCTTTTCATGGGGTTCATCGGGACCGTTTTTCGGCCGCACTTTGGGCCGAGGGGGTCCCAAACGATCCGGATTTCTACACCCCCGTGTACCGGCGCTCCCTGTTTCCACTGCGGGCCTCGGAGTATCCCTGTTGCAGGGAACGGTACGGAGAGACCCTGGATCCGGATTCCGTGCACTGCCCCGTGGCGGAAAAGGCGGCTTACCAGGAGGCCCTGTGGTTTCATCACAGCCTCTTCCTGGGAACACGGCAGGACATGGACGACATCGCAGAGGCCATCATCCGGATCCGGGACAACATCGACACGCTGAAGGCCTGAAATTTCCTACTTTTTCAAGTCTTTACATTCGTTCCTATGAGGGGAGATGAGGAGCCTACAACTGACGGCTTCATCGCCCTGGCTGCCTTTAGAAAAAGTCCAATGAGGCAGGCCGTTCAAAAGGTGCCAGATACAAGGCGCACGAAATCCCTTGGAAGGAGGCGTACTTCGGAAGTACGTTGACGGACGAGGGATGAGTGGAACGCAGTAGATGGTGCTTTTTCAACGGCCTGTTAGGAGAACAGGTTGTGGAATACCTTCTGGGTATGGATGCAGGGGGCACCAAGACACTCTGCGCCCTGGCCGACACGACGGGACGGATTACAGGCTTGGGTCGATCCGGCTGCGGAAACTTCCAGGTGTCCGGCCGGCGGACCGCCCGTCAGGAACTGGCGCTGTCCATCGAAAGGGTGCTGCAGACGACGGGTATCCGGCGGGATCAGGTCGCTGTGGCATACTACGGGATCTCGGGTGCTGACAGGGAAAAAGACTTTCGGACCGTCCGGGATATGCTGGACCCGATCAATCCGGCCATGAAGATGTACCTGGAAAACGACACGTTCATCGCCTTGCGGGCTGGAACCGAGACAGGGATGGGGCTCGGTTTGATCTCCGGTACAGGAACCAACGCCATCGGGTTCAACGACAAGGGAGAACGGATGCAGGTTGGTGGCTGGGGGTCACCGTACCTGGGCGATTTCGGCTCCGCCCATGACATCGCAGCCGAGGCGTTCGCCCGTGCACAGAGGGGAAAGGACGGACGGGGAAAGCCCACACTGCTTTATGACAGACTCACGGCGGCCCTGGCCGTTGAAGACCTGGTGGACATCTCAGAGCGCGACTATTTCGACAGCTATGAACCGATTGACATCGGATCCTTTGCTCCGATTGTCTTCGAAACTGCACAGGAGGGAGACATGATCGCCTTGGAAATTCTCCAGAAAGCCGGAAGGGAGATCTCCCTCGCAGCTCTTTCCGTCCTGCGCGCCCTCTTCCAAAAGGACCAGGAAATCCCGGTTGTACTAGGGGGTAGTGTTTTTCAGAGGGGAAGCCATGACGCCATGGTTCGCATTCTCGAGGAAGAAATCAGGAGGGAATTTCCTCGCGTCCAATTCCGGGTCCTGCGGGAAGAGCCTGTGTCCGGAGCAGTGCTGGGGGCGGCCGACCACTATTTTAAGGGAAGGATTCCCGCCGGATTCCGAGAAAACCTTGTATCTTGCATGCGTGAAGAGATGAAATTCACCGAGAGTCAATGATCAAAAATGAGTTCAAACGGAAAAAGCCGGAAAATTCGTATGGGCCTTCCTCTTGCTCCACACGGAATTTCCGGCTTTTCCTTGACTGATGCTTCAAACTGGTTGGTTGATTTGTCGATATTATCCAGCAAAAAGCATGCCATCGAAAACATCCAATTTAAGATAACCATGGAACAGTAATAAGAACAATAATTACAATGGATATTAGATATCGTGTTCTGAG
>CAYTRL010000013.1:0-5055 GCA_964439795.1 uncultured Thermodesulfobacteriota bacterium | reverse complement strand
GAATAAGAACAATTTTTTTTCTTCAAATTCAAGAATATACGACATCTCCCATGGATGATTACAATTTTGGCACAGAAGTTTTTCAAATATTTACCCTGCGCAATAACTGCACTTTTGCAATATCTGCATCATAATTTGCGAATATCTACTTTAATCCGTATCTTTTTATCTTTTCATACAGAGTTCGTAGGGGAATATCAAGAAGCTCCGCAGCTTCCTTCCTCTTTCCTTTGGAAAGATTCAGTGCATTCATGATCGCTTCTTTTTCAGTTTCCCTCAGGCTCTTTAATGATCCCTCTGCCCCGGTATTGTCGAATCCCTCTCCCGGACCGCCATGGACATTGAGACCGTTCCCCTCTGGAGTCCTCTCTTTTGAGACCCGGTTTATCATGGGCCCGCCCTCATCATTGGGGGAGGAAATGGTCTCTGAATCCATGAAAAGTTCATTTTTATAACGGAAATCCTCAATCAGAATCTCCTCTCCCTGTGAAATAACGAAGGCGTTTTTCATGGTGTTTTCAAGTTCTCTAACATTTCCAGGCCAGGCATAGAAGAATAAAAGCTTTCTGGCCTCCCCGGTGAGGCCCTTGGCATCCCTTCCCGTTTCTTCGGCAAACAGTTGGAGAAAATGCTCTGCAAGCGGAAGAATATCCTCTCTTCGGTCCCGGAGCGGTGGAAGCTGAATGGTCACCCCGTTCAAGCGATAGTACAGGTCTTCCCTGAATCCACCCTGCATCACAACCTCTTTCATATTCCGGTTCGTCGCGGATATGATTCTTACATCCACGTTGATCACCTTCTTCCCTCCTACGGGCCGAACTTCCCCCTCCTGAATCACTCGGAGAAGTTTCGCCTGCATCCCCGGGCTCATATCCCCGACCTCATCCAGGAAGAGTGTCCCTTGATGTGCCTCCTCGAACAGTCCCTTTCGGTCCTGATAAGCCCCGGTAAAGGCGCCCTTCACGTGCCCGAACAGTTCACTTTCCAGCAACGTGTCGGTAATGGCTGAGCAGTTCTGGATAACAAACGGCTCCTCCTTCCTGGGGCCGTTGTAATGGATCGCCTTTGCAACCAACTCCTTCCCGGTACCACTTTCCCCCTGAATCAAGATCGGAACGCTGAAATCCGTCACCCGGTCCATCAACTGAAAGACTTCTTCCATCGGACGGGTTTTTCCAACAATATTCTCGTAATTATATTTCAGCTTGAGCTCGCCCAAGCTCTTCTCAAGGGTTCGCTGCACCTCTTCCAGCTGCAGACTCTTCTCATTGTAGGCAAGCTCCAGCTGCTGGCTGTAATCTTTGAGTTTTTCCTGTGCCCGCTCCAGCTGCCGCGTTCTCAGGGAAATTTTTTCTTCCAGAGTCAGGTTGTGCTGCTCGATCTGGGCCTTTGCATCCGAGAGCGCTTTCTGGTGCTCCTGGAGGACCTGGGCAAAGTACCCCATGTAGAAGGTGACGGAGAAGAAGCAGAAAAAGAGAAAAAACAAGATGATACCGATTTTTTCCAGTGATATGGGCACCCCGCCGTAGACCGCGAGGATCCCGCTGAACTCCAGTCCGCAGAGCAAGCTGAAAGCTACACAACTCCCGATGGCCATAAGATACCCGGCCCAGGGGGAAATCAGGATGGCAAAAAAGGGAATGGGAAACATGTACAGAAGCGCCAGCACCGGCGAGTCAGCGCCACCCAGGAAATGGATGATGATCGTAAAAAACAGGATATCCGTAATGCCTACCAGGATGTACAGCAGGCCGGGATGAAGAATTGCCTTTTTCAGGAAGTAAAGATAGATTGAGTTCAGAAAGACGAAGATGAAGAGAGAGATCCCCATGGCCTGCAGGGGAAACTTGAACACCCCGAAAATACCCATGAATTCCAGAAAAAGATAGCCGAAAAGAACAAGGCTCAGCACATAAAGCTTTAATACAATCTCGATCCGCAACAACCGGTTCCGGTCGGAAACATCGTACGCTTTCAATGGACTCCCATCCTTTTCCTGAGGGCGGAGAATCATCCGTTCTCCAGGGGGTTTCATCATATCAAAAGTCAGGTTTTGCGCAAAATCAATTTTCGCGAAATCTGCATGATCGCTTTAGAAAACAAATCCGGCATCGCCGCTCGAACCACCCGGTCTCTGTCACGCTTTCCGGATGAATGACGAACGGGGCAGGTCTTCCGCCACCCACAGTAAACCAGGAGAATAAAATATGAAAATAGCGGTCATTGGCGGGGGAAGCACCTACACACCCGAGCTGATCGATGGATTTGCTTCCAAGGGGGCGGACCTCTCTGTTTCAGAGATCGTTCTGCAGGATATCCATGATGAGCGCCTTGAAATAGTAGGCAATTTCTGCAATCGACTCCTGTCCGAAAAAGGATCTCGTGTATCCCTGAAAACTACGGGGTCCCTTGTGGAGGCCGTTGATGGAGCAAGCTTTGTTCTGATCCAGATCCGCGTGGGAGGGCAACAGGCAAGGCACCGGGACATCCTCCTGGGCTTGAAGCATGGTCTCATAGGACAGGAGACAACCGGGATAGGAGGTTTTGCCAAGGCCCTTCGAACACTTCCCGTGGTCATGGAAATCTGCCAGGCCATCGATAAATACGCGCCGGACAGCTGGACGCTCAGCTTCACGAACCCGTCGGGATTGGTAACCGAGGCCATCCTGAACCATACCCCGGTCAAGGCGCTGGGCCTGTGCAACATCCCCATGGATGTCAAGATGTCCATATCCAAGGAGGTAGGGGTCGCACCGGAGAACATCCGCCTGGACTATATCGGCCTCAACCACCTCAGCTGGCTGAAAAGGGTCCTGGTGGACGATCGGGATATCATGCCCGAGATCATGGAGGAGATCCTGAAAAAGGGCATCCCCAAAAACATCCCGGACCTGGATTACGAACCCCGCCTCCTGGAATCCCTGGGCATGCTCCCCATGTACTACCTGCGGTATTATTACTACCCGGAGAAGATGCTCCGCCTGCTCAAGCAAAAAAAGAAGACACGGGCGGAGGAGGTGATGGAGCTGGAGGAGACGCTTCTGGAAATGTACCGGGATGAGAGCCTCAGGGAAAAGCCGAAACTTCTGAATCAGCGAGGCGGTGCCTACTATTCTCTGGTGGCGGTGGACCTGATCGATGCCCTGTGCCGGAAGGAGGAGACCGAACACATCGTCAACCTGGCCAACGGAACCAGCACGCCGGATCTTCCATCCAACGCGGTCATCGAATGCACGGCCCGTATCAGCTCGGCCGGTGCCCACCCCCTCCCGGTGGGCCCCCTGGACCCGAGGATCAAGGGTTTGATGCAAACCGTCAAGACGTACGAATCCCTCACCATCCAGGCATCACAGAACCGGGACCGCCATGCCGCCCTTTGGGCACTCATCACTCACCCGCTTGGCCCCCCGGGCGACCGGGCCTTCGAGATCCTGGACGAGCTGATCAAAATCAACGGGTTGGAGCATCTTCGCGGAAAAGGTCATCTCGCTTGACCTTGAACCACGACATGCGGATGGCTGGGTTTATCATCCTGTGCGGGGAAACGCAGCGCAGGCTCAGCCCAGTTGCAGCATTCTGTCCAGGGCCAGGCGCGCCCCATACTTGATGTCGTCGGGAACGACCACCCGGTTCACCTCCCCAATCCCCTCCAGCGTCCAGAGGAGGTTTCCGAGGTCGATCCGGAACATGTTGGGACAGAGGGAACGGGCCAGTTCCCGTACGGTCTTGTCCGAGTTCTCCCTGGCGAGCCGTTTCACGAAGTTGATTTCCGTGCCCACGTAGAGGGTAGAACCGGAAAGCGCCTCCTGGACGTAGCGCAGGATGTACTCCGTGGATCCGGCGGCATCCGCGGCCTGGACCACCTCTTCCGGACATTCCGGGTGCACAACGATTTTGGCCTGGGGTTCCGCCTCCCGGACCTTCCGGATGTGATCCGGGCGGAAGTGGGTGTGCACATGGCAGAAACCCTTCCACAGGAGGAGCCTCGCCCCCTGGATTTCTCGACCCTTCGTTTCTTCTTCCATTTCGGCATACGGGTCCCAGAGAGAAATTTGCTCCTCGGGGATGCCCACACCCCGGGCCGTGTTCCTGCCCAGGTGCTCGTCCGGAAAAAAGAAGATCTTCTGCCCCCGGGTCAACGCCCACTGGAAGACCTTGGGCGCATTGGATGATGTACAGACCGCCCCGCCCTTTTCGCCGCAGAACGCCTTCAGCTCCGCACTGGAATTCATGTAGGTGATGGGAATGACGGACGTCTCGTCCACGGCACGCGCCACAACGTCCCATGCCCGTCGGACCGCCTCCACGTCCGCCATCTCCGCCAGGGGGCAGCCCGCGTCCTGGTCGGGGTGCTGCACGACCTGGTGGTCCTGCCGTACGATATCCGCACTCTCCGCCATGAAGTGGACCCCGCAGAACACGATGTACCGGCACGTGGTCTGCTCGGCCGCCAGACGCGACAGCCCAAGCGAATCACCACGGAAGTCGGCAAAGTCGATCACGTCCTGCCGCTGGTAGTGGTGGCCCAGGATCACAAGCTTGTTTCCGAGCGCTCTTTTCCTCTCCCGGATCCCTTCCTTCAACTCTTCACGGTCCATGGCACGGTACCGCTCGGGCAAAACATCCATTCAGTATCCCCCTGCAAACAACACGAATTTGGGTACAGGTTATCCTTTGGAAACAGTTGTTTTTTCATCGATTCTACACATTGTCAACCTTTTGGTAAAATGCTATGATTCAAGCTTTCCTTTTACCCATCCAGGGAGGAAACCCTTTCACACCGCAGAGGAGGTCCCAGTGAAAAGCCGAAAAACCGTGTGTTTGAGATGGGTTCCGTTTTTGTTCCTGCCCCTCTTCCTCGTTCTTTCCCCCGTCCCCGCTTCGGCGGAAGGCCTCCAGGGAGAACCTCTCCGCTACGAATTTTCCGACGATTTTTCCATTGAACTTCCCGGGTACTACCGCTTCCGTTTCACGCATGAAAGCGCCATGACCCTGTACGAAATTCCAAAAGGGGAGCGCAGAGGGGAATATGACTCCGTTCCCAGCATCGACTAC
>CAYTRL010000012.1:0-31330 GCA_964439795.1 uncultured Thermodesulfobacteriota bacterium | reverse complement strand
CAGCTTCTGGGCCGTTTCATCCACCTCCTTGGAGGGGTATATGTAGACGTTGACCGTGAGGCAGGCGGCCACGATTACGACCACCGGGAGAGTGGAAAGCCGGAAAAACCTTTGAGCTTTCATGGTATTCCTCCTTCTTCGTTTCTGTTGGGATTCTCCAGTAGGATACTGGATTGTGGAATGGTTGCAACCCGGAAAACTCTAGTTACTTCCGCTGAAGCTCTCCAAATATGAAACCCAGGATCGGAACCGGATCTTCCGGTCCGCGCTCAGGACCTTGAGGGGCATGGACAACGTGGGAAGGCGCCAGGATCGGAGGATCAGGTACTCGTTCCCTTTTTTGGGGATCCCGTGCAGTTCCAACCAGCCGCCCGCCAGGGTGGCCCGCACCCCGATTTTCTTATAGTAGTACTCGTCGAAAAAGCTCATGACCCCGCTGGAGACAGCTGAGGTCAAGGCGCTGGATCCTCCTATTTTAGAGATATTTTCCACGGCCCGGGCTCCTATCTTCTGCGGAACGCCCCGCATTTTTACCGTTTCCAGATCCATCCGGAAAGCTTCCAGGTATGGAAAGCTCCTGCCGATCCGGAGGCCCTGGATTTCTCCCTGCAGTACACCCGAGATCCGGCCGAAGCTCAAGGGGGAGGAGATCTCCGCCAATTGAAGGCCCCGCATCTGCAGGTCCGCCTCCAGAAGCGGGGTCGGCCCGGGCAGGCCCGTTCCCCGGATACGGGAGATCCGGATCGTTCCGTCCCAGGCGGCGACATGGAGTTCTCCTGATGCGGTCATGACGCCACGTGAGATCTCCACCGGGGCCAGGCTTCCGTCCAGGGTTCCGGTCACCGGGGTATTCATGACGCCCGCCGAGAGGGCCTCAAGCGGAAACGCCTCCGCCGACAGGGTAAACCGGCCCTTCATCTCGCCCGGGGAAGGAGAATACTCCATGGTGAGGTTTTCCATGGTGATCCGGCCCCGGCCTGCCTGGATGTGGAACCTGCCCGACTCCGTGAAGAGCCTCCCGCCCTTCAGGCCGGCGAGGGGGACCTCTGCACTCACTTTCCCTTCCACAGGCATCCCGAGCAGGGCCCGGGTCAGCGGCGCCAGATCCGCCCGCGCCAGGGCCAGGGAAACCCGGCCATTTCTCGTTCCGGCGGAGAGCCCGTCCAGGGAGAGGTCCGAGACCTCCAGACGGCCCCCGGCAACCTCCAGCTTCAGGGGTTTCATAAGGGCGACCCGGTCCCGGTATACCTGAAGGCTGGCCTGTACCCCGGGGATACGGATGCCGCGGAAGTCGATCTGCCCGGTGGAAACCTTTCCGCCGGCCTTTTCGGCCCCTTCCTGTCCGGGCAGGCGTTCGATGGCTTCCGCGGGGCCCACGGAAAAGGGGAGATGCGCCTGGATGCCCGCCACGGAGAGCTCCCTGCTCTCCTGGGAAAACGAGCCTTCCTTCATGACCAGGAGCCCCCGGGCGGCGGGAGGGCCTTTCCCCTGATAAAGGGCGGCCCGCAATTCCATCCGCCCGGATCCATGCAACGTATGAAAGACGGGCCATCGTTCCCCGAAACCGCCCTCCTGTGAAAGCCGGGCGAGCGTTTCCAGGTTGATGTCCCGGGTTTCCAGTTCCGCCCGTCTTTCCATGCCTGTGTCTGTCCGGGTCTGGGTTCCCCGGAGCCGGAACGTTCCGATATCGGCCAGCTCCAGGACGGACTGTTTCAGGATCACCCGGGCAGCGGAGCGGTCGGAAGCCGCTTCGAGGTGGAAAACGGGCCGGTGGGGGGTCAGGTTGATGTAGAGACCTTCGTAGACGACCTCTCCACCGGAGACGGAGGCGTCCATGTTCAACCCCACGGTTTCTCCCCGGTCCAGGAGGGAGACCGTTCCGTTCATCTCCAGGCCGACCCCCTCCCCCATCTGCTGGTAGTCGCCGGAGGCAAACTGTCCCTTTTTGAGTGCAACCCGGAAATCCGCCTGCAGGGGCCCGGCCGTCCCCGGGGTTGCCTGTCCGTTCATGGAAACGTTCAGGTCGCCCCCCCACTGGAACCCCTGCACCGGTTGTGGAAGGATCGGCTCGAGAAATTCCGCGATCTTTGCCAGGTCCGAAGATCCCGAACTCATTCGGAAGCGAACGGTTTCCGGGGTGTATCCGATCCGGCCGCGGAGCGAGGCGAGTTTACCCACCCGGAAGCGGCGGGTGGAAATTTCCAGCTCACGGATCCCGGAATCCCCCGCCAGGCCCTTCAACTCTCCGGTCATCCGGACAGGAACGAGTCCGCCTTTCCCGTTGTGAAGGAACAGGTTTTTCGATTTGAGTTTCCCGTGGATCTCCATGGAACCGGTGGTTCCCTTCATCTCCAGAACTGCTTCTGTGCCCCCGCCCCACTGGAGTCCCCCGGGGAGCCTGGATGCGGCCGGGGCAAACAGGGACACGGCAAGCGGGAGGTCGGTACAGGCCGCTGTTACCGAGGCTTCCAGCCCCGGGGGGCGGCCGGCGAGGATCCCGGCCGCCGTCCCCCGGCCCTGAAGGGTGAAGAGCCCGAGACCGTCTGACGCCTCCCCCTCCCATCCGGCTTTTCCGGTGCCGGCATGCATCTCTGCCAAAACACGAAAGCGCAGCGGTTCCAGGTTTCGGGGGGGGGCCGTTTCCCGGATCCGGATTCCCTGCACGGTTCCTTCCACGTTCCCGCTCAGACGGAACCCTTCCGCAGCTGGAATCTCCTTTCCGATCCGCAGGGGAAACAGCACCCGGATATGCAGCGTGAGCTGTCCTTTCTCGAAGTGGACCGGAAGTTCGGAGCCCTGCATCCCAAGTCCTTCCGCTTTCAGATCGATGCAGACCCCCTCCATGCCACCGGCGGCTGGAAGGGGCCGCAAGGTTCCGGAGAGGGTGCCGGCAACGGGGAGCTTCACCCCCGCAAAGGCCGCCAAAGAGGACAAAACCAGGTCCGGGAGAACCACGGGCTCCCTGCCGGGAAAAAACCGGTCGTGCTCGAACCGGACCGTGATGTCATCTTCCCGGGTACTGCCGTCCCTGAGGGAGACCGTGAGTGCACCGGAGGAACTTCCCGGGTCGCCGAGCCAGGAGAGGTCCAGCCTCTCCAGGCCCAGGGGTGCGTTTCCGGCTTCGACTTCAATGAAGGCGTTTCGGATCTCCGCAACGCGTATCCGCCAGGCCCACCAGGGGATTTCCAGCGGGGCTCCCCCGCCTTCCTCCGGGCGGGCCCTTTCCCTGCCGATCCTCAGGGAGGCTTTCAGGTCCCGGATCAGGATCGAATCCACCGTGCCGCGGCACAGAGCCCGCAACCCGCTCCGGGTTTCTACCCGTTCGGCCTGGACACGCAGGTGGATCCCCCCGATGTCACCCTCCACAACGAGTCCATCCAACCTCAGGTCCAACGGGTAACGAAAACGGATTTTTCGTGTTTCAAAGGATAAGTCCGTAAACGTTTCAACAGCGGTTTGGACTACCGGGATGAACCGGGGAGCGTTGATGGCCGCACCCAGGATCAGGCCCATCAGGGTGATCGCCATGACCGCAGCGACAAGAAGGGCTGTAATGAGCAGAACCCGGCGATTGAGGGATGTTCTTTTCATGAGGTCCGAGAACCGTTCCATGGGATGGTCAGGGGTTAAGAAGTTAAGAAGATTTGTACCAGGAAACCAAGGGAGACAACAACCGGTGTTTCAAGGAGTTCTCCTGCAAAGTCGACCCAATGCAAATTCCGGAAGGCTACCCTTCATAATGTACGGAATTTTCCCGGAAAAAAGGGGGCGGTTTTGGTGACCCTGGAGGCGGGTCCGGTGTACATACGGTGTGATCCGCTTTTTTCTTTAGTGATGGCCCTTCTGAGGCGATATCAGGGGTGGGGAAGAAGAAACCATTAAAAAATGGATCTTTTACGAAGTCAGAAAAAATGGTACAATGTCCTGTTTTTTATCGATATTCGGGGGCGGTCCGGGTTCTCCCGAAACAAAATATGGGGGTATATCAATGCTGTTTCCCTAAAAAAACCTGTTTTTGTAAAGAGTGGGTGTGCATATAAACGGTGATTCCTTTCGTTGATATACATACAGGCAGGAAACCGAGGTACGCATTTCCGGGATGATCCCTAAATATGAGCAAAATTTGTCCTATTTAAAAAAACGCCGGTGTAACCGACGCGGGCGGTTATACCGACGCGGGCGGTTATACCGACCCGGGCGGTTACACCGCCCATCCAGTGTTGCGTATGCTCCTTATCCGGACGCGGGCAACCCGTTTCCGGACATGAAGATCATTGGACACGGAAAACCATACGGCACCTCCAGGGGGAAACAATGATCCCGGTCAAGCTGATTCGAGACATCAATGCGGGTGAAAAACCTGCGGATAAAGGAAAAACCGGATCGAAATACAGGAAGGGTTCCAGGAGGAAAAAGAAGTTCCAGGTTCAGCATCGGGAGGTCACCTCGAAGATTACAGGGTTGGGGATCTATATCCCGGAGAGAAAGGTGACCAACGAAGACGTGCTTCATCTCCTGGAGGCGCACAGTATTGCTTATTTGAGCTCGAAAGATTTCGAGAAGTTGATGACCAAGGCCCGGCAGCAGCTGGAAAAGTCCGGAAACGTGACTCGATACTGGTGCACCGAGGAACAGTACTGCACGGATATCGCCAAAATCGCCTCCGAGCGTGCCCTGGCGGACGCCGGGCTGGAGGCGGGTGAGCTGGACCTGATCCTGTTCACGGGTATGTCAAAGGCGTTCGTGGAACCGGCCACGGCGCATGTGCTGCGTCATGAGATCGGGGCGTTCAACGCCAACGTCATGGACACGCAGGATGCCTGCACCAGCTTCATGAAGTCCATCGAGCTTGCTGACAGCCTGATCCAGTGCGGTCGATATGAAAATGTTCTCGTGGTGGCCGGGGAGAGGACGTTTGACTGGGCCGATTTCACCTGCAAGACCGTTTATGAGTTGGACTGGAAGTTCGGGTCCATGACCATCGGTGATGCGGCCGGCGCCGTGATTCTCCAGCCGACCCGGGAGCCCGGCTACACCAAGAACCCGAAACACATGCGGTTTTTTTATCATATAGAGGATGGCACCTATGCGACGTGCCACATCGGCCTCAACTTCCGGATCGGTGAGCGGTACCGCCTGCACTCGCACTCCGCGCGCCTGATCAGAACGGGCCTCAAGGCGATCATGAGCCTTGTAGTGGAGCTTCTGCACCAGGAAGAGTTTCAAGGTATTCAGTACGACAACCTGTTCATCCACGACATCGGGAAGATGATCGACGATCTGGTCCTGCCTTCACTCCGGAAATCGGACGTATGCATTCCGGACACCTACCGTTCGTACTTCCCCGAATACGGAAATATTGCGTCGGTGAGCTTTCCCATGGGTCTCTGGCTTGCCAGGGAAGAGGGGCGCCTGAAGCCCGGGAACGACTGCGTGTACATCTGCCCCGCGGCGGGCGTGCAGGCGGGCGTCATGGTTTTCACCTTCTGATTTTCAATCATTGCAGCCGTACCCTCCCACCACCACCCGCCCAAGATCAGGTTCCATCGCCTTCATAACTGACTGATTATTAATTATAATTTCGGGATTGACAAGTCCGTCCGTTTCGCGTATCCTGTTGCCTGTCCATTGGAAAGACAGAAAATCCACCCGGGAAGACAGCTTTTGATCAGGAGAACGCCCTTGCCCTCTGTGTATCGGAAAAAGCGTGATCAGGAGAGGAAGGAAAGGACCCGGAAACAGCTTCTTCTGGCCGCCACCAAAGTGTTTGCCCGTAACGGCTACCACAAGAGCCTGATCTCTCACATCGTAACCGAGGCGGGGGTGGGTCAGGGAACCTTCTACCGGAACTTCCAGGACAAGAAGAAGATATTCGAGACCTTGATGGAAGGGTTTCTTTCCGAACTGTTCAACGAGTTTTCAGACATGAGCGCGAATCTGCCGATGAACGTGAAAGAATATCGTGATGCCTCCCTTCTGGCGATCGTGCGTGCGGCGCGCGTGGTGGAGAAAAACCGGGAGCTGTGCCTGGTGTTTCTTCGAGAGGCGCCCCTGGTCGATGACGAAGTGGAAGAGGTGATCTCCGGCGCGTACGAGCGCCTGTCGCAGTTGGCAAAGTTCTATCTGGATCACGCTATTCAGCAGGGGTTTGCGCGGCCCTGCAACTCTGACATCGTGTCTCAGGCGATCATAGGCATCGGGATGCGGATGGTGGATGCATGGTTGTCCGGACGGTATCCGGGGTTGTCAACGGACCGGATTGTCCGGGAGGTCGTGGACTTCGCCTTTTATGGGCTGGGTCCGGGCGAAGGCCGGGAAGGGGCGGGCGGGGCCGGTGCATACGGATGAAGGCAAGAGCGCTGGGTGAACCCTGTCGAACAAGGAGATCGTCATGAAAAAACTTCCGGGGAAGCGGGTTCTGATCACAGGCGGGGCCGGCGGGATCGGCCTGTGCACGGCCGAAGAGTTCGCCCGGGCCGGATGCGAGGTGATCATTACGGACATCGACGAAGGAAGGCTGCAGGAGGCCGGTGAAAAACTCAAGGGGCATGGTGGCCGGGTTCACACCCGGATGGTGGACGTGGTGGAACGGGAGCAGGTGGACGACCTGGCACGCTGGGTGCTGGACGAGATCGGCGGTCTGGATGTGCTGATCAACAATGCAGGGATCGGATACAACGGAGAGTTGGCCGAGACCTCGATCGAAACCTGGCAGAAGCTGATTTCGGTGAACCTGCTCGGACCCCTGTATCACATCTACGCCTTTCTCCCCTACTTCAAGGAACAGCGGTCCGGACACATCGTCAATGTTTCTTCGGGACAGACCTATTTCCGCATGCCCACCTGGGGGGCCTACGCGAGCATCAAGGCGGCCTTCGGGGTCTTCTCCGAGATCCTGCACTTCGAACTCCGAAAGTACCACATCAAGGTGACAACCGTGTATCCTTACATGGTGAACACCCCTTTCTATAAAGATATCCAGGGGGATACCTGGGGTGCCAAGCTGTCCATGAAGCTGGTTCCCTACTACTCCATGACCCCGGAAAGGGTAGCAGGGATTCTATTCAAGGCCGTGAAGAAAGGGGTTAAGGTCGAACGGGTGAGCGTGCTCAACGACCTGGGACGGTACGCGCAGCTGATCCCTTTTGCCAACGATATCATGGCCGTCACGAGCAATTTTTTCCTGGCCAAGAAGGCAGAATCCCCTGCCTGAAAAGAGGAGATGATTCATGGGACGACTGGAACAGATCAAACAGATGGTTTCCGAGGGCCGTGTGGGGTTCGCCATGGACGAGGTCATGACCGGAACCCATGAATTCGAGCCGAAGTTCGGTCCTCAGGGCAAGCGTCCGATGGAGTTCCGGGTCACCTGGGGACCGAAACACCTGAGAGAGTGGGCCAACCCGGCCAGCGAGCGTTTCATGCTCAACGACATGGAGGGGACGGTCACCGTAGACGGGTTGTGCTACTTCACCCCCTGCTGTGGATCGCTGGCCTTGCGCTACTTCAAGGACCAAACCATCCGCTACACGTTCGAATTCACCGTGGACGATGAAGTGTACGTCTACGTGGGGGAAAAGGTGCACATCTATCCCTGGAACCTCTTCTGGTCCCACACCACCTGCTTCGGCAGGATTACCAAGAAAGAAACCGGCGAACTGGTCTCCACGTCCGTGACGCACTTCCGCTTCAGGACGTCCCTGGATTTCATGGCCAGCATGAGGCTGGCGTGACCACAGCCGGCGTGTCCGGGCTTGCATCTCACCGGAAGGTCGCTGTATAAATGGATGTTGTTTCCTGTCCATGACAACGACCGTTACCCCTCTTCGCGGAAACGTTTCCTTTCCGGCTGACGAAAAGACTCTGGATGTAACGCGCGTGAAGCCCTGCAAGACTCTCCACGAGAAACAACCGGGCCCGGCCTTTCGGGGAGGCCTTCCTTTCCCTGCCGGGAAAAGAACGGTTCTTCTTTCCCTCCTGCTTCTTCTTTTGAACGCGGCCTGTCTCTTCTCCGGCAAGGAAGAGGTGGAGTTGCCTGCACTCGTGCAGGAGAGGAACTTTATCCAGGTGCAGGATGTACAGGTCAACTATGTGGAGAGGGGGCGGGGGGACAGGAATGTGCTGCTCGTACACGGGTTCGGTTCCTCGATCTACTCCTGGAAGGAGATCCTGGAGGCACTGGAAGACGAATTCCACGTATATGCCATGGATGTGAAGGGGTTCGGGTATACGGAAAAGCCGGATGACGCGGACTACTCCCTGCTGACGCTGATCGACTTTCTGGCGGACTTCATGGACGCGGTAGGCGTGGAAAGAGCCTCCCTGATAGGCAATTCCATGGGAGGGCTCCTGAGCCTGGCCACGGCCATCGACTACCCGGAACGTGTGGACCGGCTCGTTCTGATCGATTCAGCCGGATACCCCATGAAGCTGCCGTTCCTGGTCCGCGTGGGCTCCCTCCCCGGTGTGTCGCAGGTGGGCAAGCTTTTTTACGGGGAGTGGACGGTCCGGTGGGGGTTGAGGGAGGTTTTCTTTGATGACGCCAAAGTCACTCCGGAAAGGGTGAAGGCGTACTACCTACCCAGCGTGACCCCCAACGGGATCGATGCCCCGCGCAAGCTCCTTAGGAATTTCGACTCGGTCCTGCTGGAATACGCCGCCCGGCGGTTCAAGCGTGTCCGGTGCCCGACCCTGATTATCTGGGGAGACAACGACCCGTGGATTCCCGTGGAGAACGCGCACCGGTTCGGCACGGATATCCCGGATGCCCGCGTAGAGATCATCGAAAATTGCGGACACGCGCCCCAGGAGGAAAAACCGGAGGAGGTCATTCCCCTCCTGAAGGACTTTCTAACCGCCGGTTCCCCCTCCGCCGGGTCCGCGGACGTGGCGCCAACCTCCGGAAACATTTGATCGATACACGCAATCGGAGAATATCATGCCGGATCCCAGAGAATCCCTCTGCTTTGCCCTGGACGTCTCCAATGCGGAAGAGGCGGAAAAACAGGTCCAGCAGCTTGCCCCGCACGTGGGCATCTTCAAGGTGGGCCTGCAACTGTTTATCCGGGAGGGCCCTTCGCTGATCCATTCCCTTCACGAACGCGGGGCCGCCAGGATCTTCCTGGATCTCAAGCTTCTGGATATTCCCCGGACCGTGCGGCAGGCCCGGGTTTCCGCCGGAAAGATGCAGGTGGATTTTCTTTCCGTGCACTGCGAGGGGCTCACAAAGCCTTCGGGCGTTGTGGATCCTGAAGAGGAAAAAACCCTGCCGCGTTTTCTTGCCGTCACCCTTCTTACCAGCCTGGGCGAAGCAGATCTCCGGCGTCTTGGGTATAGAAGGAACCTGTCCCTGCTGGACGTGGTCTACCTTCGTACCGATATTGCAAAGGAAGCCGGGTGTGCGGGCGTGGTCTGCTCCGGGAGGGAAGTGGAGGCGGTGCGGAACCGGGCGGGCAAGGATTTTCTTGTGGTGACCCCGGGCATCCGGCCTTCCTGGGCTGCGGTATCCGGCGACGACCAGAGGCGGACTCTCTCCGCCCGGGAGGCTATTCGCGTGGGAGCGGACATTCTCGTTGTGGGCCGGCCGATCCGGAAAGCAGCGGATCCGGTGGATGCCGCCCGCAGGCTGCTGGAAGATATTGAGAAGGGGCAGCGGGAGCGGTACGGCTCGTAGGGCAATGTTCTAATGGGCTATTGGATAAATCCCCATTGGGGCAGGCCGATTAAAAAGTGCTAGAAAAGATACGCGATTTCTGAAGCTGCTTGGCGGAACGCCTGCCTTTTGTATCCACGCAGAAATCGCGGGGATGCAAGGCGCACGCAATCCTGAGGAGGGAGGCGTACCTTGATAGTACGTTGACTGACGAAGGATAAGTGGAACGCAGCAGATGGTGCTTTTGGACTCAGCGCGACCACGCGCTTCGCCCTGCGGGCGCATCCTGCGGATGCGTCCAATTCCTCTCCAATGGAAAGCCGCTGAGGAATTGTCAGCGGCCTGCTAGGGGCCGACAACGGCCTCCCACAACCCCCCCACCCACCGGGTTGCCTGTTCAGAGAGCAGCAGAATGGACAGGGCCACAAGACCGATTCCCAGCAGTTTCCTCACGGACACCGACTCCTTCAGGAAGATCACACCCAGGAGGTAGGCCAGGATGAAGTTCATCTGGATCATCGGAACCACGAGGGAAACATCTACAACCCGCAACGCCTTGAGCCAGGCAAGGCAGGCGGTGGCGAACAGGATTCCGCAAACAGGAGCGAGTTTCAGGATGACGCTGTTGATCCGGTATTTTTCATAAAGGACGACATACAGGTTGATCAGGATATTGCCGGTGGCGGACTGCACCATAAGAAAGGCAAGCGGGTTGACCCCGTGGCTGGAGGCGATCTTGTAGATCAAGTCGAAGACCCCGAAGGCCATGCAGGCCGTTAAAGCCGGCACAAGCGAACCCAGAGCCCTGCGGTCCTCTCGCCGGTAGTGATCCACGAAGAGGACCACCGCTGAAGCTGCAGATAAAAACAGGAGAGCCTTCCGAACGGTAAAGGGCTCACCGAGAAAGAGAACGGCTCCCAGCGTTGTGGGAACAAAGCTCAGACGGACCACGGAGATGTTTGTTCCCAACTCTCCGTGTCCCATGCTGATCAGGGTGGTCAGGGCTCCTGTGACGCCAAACGCCCCGCAGAGAAACGCCAGGCCCAGGTATGGGCTCCCGAAGCTCAAGCCGCCGGAGGCTAGACCGGCCACTGTGACTGCGGACAGGAATGTGATAGCCTGCACCACCATAAAGGAACCCGGACTCGCCCCGAGCAACCTCGCTCTCTTGTATAGGAACGAACCTGCGGCCACACATACGAACACCACCAACGAGTAGAACTTCCAGTCAAGCAATCGCGGGTACCTCGATGAACTTATTGAAGTTGATCCGGCCATTGTACCTGGAATCCGGAGGGCCGGCCAGAGCGGGAGGAGCACAAGTAGTTGGTTTTTTTAGATGTTTTTTCTGGAGGCCCCGGCAAGGAGGACTTCCGGAGAAATTCTTTTCACATTTAGAGAATCCGATTGACATGGGAAATGCGAGATGGTATATAAAAGACCTTTCTGAAAAATATATCCACCTTCTTTTTCAGCTACTTATGGGATATTCCGACAAATAGGGATAAAAAAGATGCACTGGCACGTGAATTGCTTGATACAGAGCCAAGTTCGATGAAACCTGTTTGATCAAGCAAGAATCAATAAACAACAGGAAGATAAGATCAAGGAGAGACGACATGAAAAAGATTTTGATTTTTGCGATTTCCACAATGATGGTTTTAGGTTTTTCGGGGGTCTCCCAGGCGGTATCCTTCTCCATCGATTTTGAGGACGGGGTTCACGGCGAGGCTGTCGGAACCGCTTATGAACATTTAGGGGTCATCTTTGACGATCTCGATCCCGATTTCGGGGATTTTGTTCCGATCTTCGATGACTGCAACGGCGGGTACACCAACTGCGACCAATATCAGCGCAACGGGGATTTTGCCATCTGGTCCTGGCCCTTCAAGGATGGTTCCCTGGGAGTGGAAGTGGATTTTGCCGACGACGACATCATCCATTTCAGCACCGGCTACGCTTCGCTGGGCACGATGATGATGGATGTCTATCTTGTCGGCGATCCGGACAACCCGATCCGGGTCGAGGGTGCTGATACTCAGTACGGCCCCATGGGAACCCTCGAGTATACAACCGGCGGGGCCCTGATCGATCGCGTGGTCTTCCTCAAGCCCGAGGGGTCTTTCTGGTACCTGGACGACATGGTCGGAACGGCCAGGGCGGATGCCCCGGTCCCTGAACCCATGACCCTGCTCCTGTTCGGGTCGGGCCTGGTGGGCCTCGCAGGGCTTGGGCGGAAAAAACTCTCCAGCTGAGCATGCAATAAAAAAAACCGCTTCGAACTTATTAATGAATGCGACAACGGATCCCCTGCCTGCGAGGAAGGCGGGGGATTCGTTTTTTCTGTGCCTTGAAAAAATTTCTTTCAGACAAGTCGCCGTCGGGTCAGGTGGGATTCATCGTACCCGCGGTTCCCGCATCCTGGGATCCGGTTGAAGGAGAAACGAAGGAGCCTTCCCGGTAGAATGCGTCCAGGAGATCGTCCTTTTCCTGGTAGCGGTTGATCAGCCAGGCCGCGATCTCCCCTTCTTCCCGGGGCATCTCCTCCATGGGGAAGCGGCGAACATGAACGTGCACCCGCCGCACGTACCCCTTGATCCATTGCCCCAGGGTGGGCACGCCGTCTTCGTACCCGATGGTGACGTCGTACACGGCTGTCGCATGGCCGGGCAGCGCCTGGACCGTGGCCACGAACCCCTTGGTGCGGGGGAACAGCACGTGCCGCATCGGCCGGAAACCGTGCTCTTCCGCGTACTGCCGGCTCTTTTCAAGCTTGGACGGCCGGACGCGTGTTCCCTCCGCAAAGATCATCAGCCAGATCGGTACCCGGTATTCCAGGATGTTCCGGAAAACCCGCTGGATGTAGTCCCGATCATCGGTCCAGTTCCGCTTGATGAAAAGGCAGTCCAGAAACAGCATCCCCCAGCCCACCCCGGGCACGTACTTGAGCACGTCCTTCACGAACCACTTCAAGTCGCCCACACGCTTCTTGGACCGGGCGAAGCTGAACATCACGGTGATGTCCGCCATCTCCTGGTGGTTCAGGACCACGATGGCGTTCTCCTGCATCGGTACGTCGTGGCCGCTCATGACCCATCGGATGCGGTAGCCTTTCTCCGCGACCAGCGCACACCACCCCCACCATATGTTCGCCATCCAGCGGTTGGTCCGGCGGAAGGCGTTCTGCGAGAACAGCTTGATGACAAGGCTGGCGGTCTGCAGCAGGTTGAAGGCCAGCAGGGTGGAGAAAAGGAAAGCGGAAACAAGAAGGCCTTTGGCGAACCCCGCGATTCTCGCGGATCGTTCGGCCGGTTCGGGCAGCGGGTTGAGCGGCATGGCGGAACGTTCCTATCGTTAGGGTGGGACGATCGGCGCCGACGGAAAAAAACTATCCCTTTTCCCTCCGGGGTGTCAACCGGGCGCATGAACGAAAAAGGGGTTCAAACAGGACGCAGTAAAGATTACAATGAGAGACGCATCGAGGGTGATCATATGAAAAAGCTACCTCTTTTAGAGCCACTTGCTTTTTCATAGGTGTCGTTTTCCGAAGGAGTGTTTCTACCCCGGCATGCCCGGGCGGGAAGAAGAAGGGACAGGAGGGTCTGTTGAAGAGGGAGATCCCGAAAAAGAGAAGAATCTTTTGTTTACCGGTCCTCTTCCTGTGGCTGGTTCTGGTTGGGTTCCCCACCGGTTGTGCGGATTCATCGGATCGTACCGGAGACCGGGACCCGGAAGAAAGCACAGTGGTTTACCCTCCCCCTGATGGCCCGGGCCCTTTCCCGGTGGGGATCCGCCGATCACTCCACACGAACCAGGAACGTTTCCACCTCTACGGAAACTCGTTTCGAACACACCCCACCACGATCTGGTACCCCGCACGGGAGAACACCGGCCGGGTCAACACCGTGGACGACTGCATGGGGGAAATGACGGAGGAGGTCCTTCTCCTTCTGGAGGACCTGATGGGAGAATCTTTTGAAGAGGTCGGTAAAATCCGGACCGCCGCATTCCGGGATGCGGATCTCGACCGATCCGGCGCACCCTACCCGGTCATCTTTTTCAGTCATGGGGTGAGTTCCAACCGGTTTCAAAGCTGGGACCAGTGCGAGCACCTGGCAAGCCACGGTTTCATCGTGGTGGCCCCGGACCATTACGGGAGCGCACTGATCACGAACATGGAAGATAAGGCCGTCTTGTTCCATCCGCTCATGATCCTTACCGACATGGTCGACCGGCCGGAAGACGTGGCCTTTTTCTATGGGGAGCTCGAGAAGGTGAATGTCGATCCGGACCACTTCCTGCATGGGATCCTGGATCTCGAACGGTTCGGGATGCTGGGGCACAGCTGGGGAGGGTTTACCTGCATGGCGGCCGGACCGCGGTTTGATTTCGTCCGGGCCATCGCCGCCCTGGCGCCGATCATGACCACCCCTTTTCCAACCGAGTTCCGGAAACCTTTCTTCCTGCTCCAGAACGATACGGACGATATCTGTGACGCTTCCATGGACTCCAACAACCGGTCCCTGGCCGCCTTCATGGCCTGCGGAGCGGACCCCAGGATCCACGTTCGGCTTCTGAACTCGGGGCACTTTACGCCCAGCAACGTTTGCGACCTGGCTTCCCCGTTGCTCGACGAGGCATCACCCCTGGAGGCGGAAGAACCGGTTCGCACGGGGTGTGAAGCGGGATTTCTGAAACGAGACAGGGCCAACGGGATCGCTTCCGCCTATCTCACCGCTTTTTTCAAGGTGGCCCTGGAGGAAGATTTTCAGTATCTGGGCTTCCTGAAAGAGAACCGTTTCGAAGGTCTCATGGAACACGCCTTTCTCAGCTCATCGGATCGATCATGGGCGGCCAGCCCGCAGGGTTCTCGAACGAGCGAGAGCCCACGCGTACCCTGAGCGGCCTATTCCGGATGTCCATATACTCCTCGATCACCTCCAGGCGGAACCGTTCCGGGTCGTACATCTGTTCCGGGTAGAACCAGCAGAGGAGGGTGTGGTAGGTCCCCTCCCTGAGCTTCTTCACCCGGGAGATGTTGTAGTGAAACCCGATGCTTCCCGGAGTGTCTTCCGGCGGCATGACCGCCTCCTCGTCGTCCGTCAGGTGCACGGTGATGTCCGCCTGCTCCTTGTAGCTGTCGTCCCAGACCGAGGAGGTGATCATGGAACCCTGAGGGCCCACCACCACGCGCCACTCGTCCAGGCTGTCGTCCATGTTTTTCTCTTTGTCGCTCATCCACCCGTCGATGACGAACCCCTCCGGGTTGTTGGAGTTGTAGAACTTCATCCCCCTGGCTTCCTCCGAGAGGTCGTACCCCACCATGATCTCCAGGGAGGAGAGGACGTATTTCTTGCCTCCGGAGATCTCGAACGTTCCGGGCACCAGGACCATGGTGTCGTACAGGTACACATCCATGTAAGCCCGGGGGCTCTTGATGCCCAGCGGCAGTACCCCCCGCATCCAGAACCGCCCCGCGCCCCTCACCGGCCCGAACCGGAGTGCGTCGATCCCGCCCAGGATCGTGGTCTCGTCAAAGGAAAACTTGATGGTGTTGAACAGGAAACCGAGCTTCAGCCGGATCTTCATGGCATCCAGCAGGTCCTTTCCGTTCCCGCCGGACTCCGGGTTGCAGATCCAGGTATCGTACAGGGGGGTCTGGTAGCTCTTTCCCCCCTGCTTGTTCACCCGGCCGCGCACCATGCCGGTCTTGTACTTGAGAGCGTACGGGTTTTCATCCGTTCCCTCCACCAGCTCCACCTTGGGGTTGGAAAACACCGGGGCGCCCCGGGCCGGGTCAAAGTTCAGGTACAGCCAGGCACGCTCTTTTCGCACAGGGTCCTCCAACTGGATTTCCAGGGTCCGGCCGGGCAGCTGTGCCTGCTGCTCCTGCGAGGCCCGGTACCCCGAGTCCCCGGCCATGAAAACCAGTTCGTCCTGGGGATCCAGGATGTTGTTTCCCTCCTCAGGCTTTCCTTCCGGCCCGGACGGGAGAACCATCTTCCCATCCGGCGTTCGTTCGTCGATCTGATACGGCACGGGATGAAAAGAGCCTTCCCGCCAGGCAAACAAGCTGAAACGGCTGTTCGCCCTCCCCAGAAACGGGTCCAGGTACTTTCCCAGAACCTCCACGGGGTCCACGTGACGTTGCATGGGACTGTCCGCGACCTTTCTCTCTTCGTCTTCCTGCGCATTCGGGGGGGAGGGGGCTTCCGCCCCGCCCGCCGCAGGAAGGAGGATGCTCAGAGTGCAAAGGCAGGAAAAAACAAGCATCCGGTTGCAGAACCACGGTGTTCGCGCTCTCATTCCGCTCTCCATCTTGTTTGGGATCGTTCTTTTCCAATCCACCCGGTTTACGGTTTCAAAAGCCCGTGTTTCACGAAGTCCGTGATGAACCTGCGGATCTTTTCCGGGCTCTTTTCTCGGGGCCGCAGCGTCCCGGCATAGGTATATGACTGGTAGATCTTGTACAAGGTGTAGGCGGCCAGGCGGGTGTCCAGCTTGCGGATCCGGCCTTCCCGGATTCCCTGCTCCAGGACCTCTTCGATCATGCCCAGGGCCTCCTCCTCGATCCTCTCCGCCACCGGTCGCATGTGCGCGGCCACCAGGTCCGGGTCCAGTTCCAGGAGGCGCTGGATGATGGGGTTTTCCTTCACGGCCTTCATGGAGGCGTCCAGCATCCTTTCGGCCTTCCGAATGACGTCCCGCTCCCGGGCCGCGGCCCGCGCCACCCGTGCCCGGATCCCCTCCGCCTCCCGGGTCACCATGGCCAGGTACACGCCGTCCTTGCTCTGGAACCGGGAATAGATCGTGGGCTTTCCTACCCGGGCCAGGGCGGCGATCTCGTCCACCGTGGTCTTCTTGTACCCGTACCGGATGAAAAGGGTCCGGGCCGCGTTCAGGATCTCCTGTCCGGTATCCCGGTTGGGTGTTCTGGGCATTTCCCGACGACTCCGGTTTTTTGTGCGTTATTAAAAAACTGAATTAGTTTTTTAGTAAAGTTATCATTTTCGCGGAGACCGGTCAAGCCTGTCATGTTTCCCTCCTTATTACCGGTTCTGAATTTACGCGTGAACCGGGCACGCCCGGTAATGTTTCACCCCTTTTTTTCCGATTCACAGGAAGGTCCATGCTACGCAGGGAGCGTAATGAGTCGGTTGCGGATGAGACCGGAAAACAATAGAAAAAGGGAGATTGTTATGAAAAAAACTTTCGGGATCCTCTTGTGCCTCACTGTGATACCGGGGTTTCTATGGCTGGGGGCCGTCCACGCGGAGTATGTGGGGCCGGGGGCCTCCAGGGACGTGACCACCGTCGCCGAGATCCTGAAGGCCCCCAAGGACGACATGGAGGTCACCCTGCGGGGCCGCATCGTGAAAAAGGCATCCAACGAAAAGTACCTTTTCAGCGACGGTTCCGGAGAGATCCGTATGGATATCGACGACGATATCTTTCCGGTGCAGGAGATCACGGACAGAACCACGGTGGAGATCAACGGGGAGGTGGAGAAGGAGTTCCTGCACAGCCCGGAGATCGATGTGGACCTGATCAAGGTGCTCAAGAACTGAGTGCCGGACTCACTCGCCCAGAAGCCTGCTGCGAAACGAGTCATCCGGGTACAGGTTCCAAATGGTGGCGCGGATCTCCTCCTCCATGGTGGTATTTCCGCCGTTTGTCTGCAGAGAGATCGCTGTCCGGTAGTGGCTCCCGGCCCGGTCCAGGGCCGCCTCCCAGCGGTTCAGGTCAGACGACAGGGACCGTGAACGGGTCAGCCAGTAATTGCCCATTTCCTTGTGAAGCCAGGGATGGGTCGGCCCGGCGAAGAGGGCGGCCCGGGTCATGGCCAGGTCCGCTGCCGGGAGCCACACATCCCGGTACTCCGGCCGGTCCCAAAGAAAGCTGTACTCCCAGCCCAGCAGATGATGAACCTCCGGAGAAAACGGGTTGAGCTTGCCGGCCCGTTCCAGGGCGGGGACAACCTCTCTAGAAATGTCTTCGGGATCGAACCCCGCTGCCGCCAGCTGTTCCCGGCCCGTCGGGGTGTCGCGCAGAAACCGCTGCTTCACGGACAGCTTGTACCAGTAGGCCGCGTTTCCACAGTCCCACCAGATGGCCCTTCGTATCTCCTCCACCGCGGGGTCCGGATCCCGGTGCAGGGTGGAGTTGAGGACCGTGTTGCAGTTCGCTTCTGCAAAGAAGTGTCGCAGGATCCACTGTTCGCACCACACAGACAGGAGCAGGAGCAGCAAGAGGAGCAGGCCGCCTTTGTACTTCAGGGGCAGCCGGGAGAAGCGGAGTCCGGAACGCTCTCCGGCGGGCCGGATCTGAACGTGGACGGCCCGGGTCCCTACCGCGAGCAAGGCGGTGAAGATGATGAAGTTTGCGGGCACACGGAGGTTGAACTCGAAAATGGAATGGACTGCCATGTTTCCTGCCACGGCGAAGGGGAGGACCCCGAGCCATACGGAGAACGGGTCCCGGCGGTCTTTCCATCGTCCGTAAGTACGCCAGAGAAAATAGAAAGACCCGGACAGCAGGATGAGGAGACCCGCCACCCCGGTTTCGGCCAGCGCCTGCACCCAGTCGCTGTGCGCGTCCGTGAGGAACTGGTCTTCTTCCTCCGGAGACCGGTACCGGGGATAAGCATACTGAAAGTTCCCCGGCCCGATCCCGAACATCGGGTAATCCGAGAAGAGGGCCAGGGAGTTGTGAATGTAAATCGACCTCTGCTCGGGTGAGGTTCCCGTGACTCGGAACCGCTCGAAAGTGTAGTCCATGCCCCGGTACAGGCCGTAACCGAGTGCCAGGAGTAGAATGAGCACAACCACGAGCCCGCCTTTACGGTTACGGCTCTGCCCCCCTCGGGAGAGGAACAGTACCGCCATCACGGCAAAACCCACCACAACGGACGCCAGGCCCCCCCGAGAGCCCGAGCCCAGGAGTCCCAGGCCGATCACCGCGCCGGAAAAGATCGCCAAAGACCGTTTACTGATCTGCTTCTCGCCGGATAGGAGTTCCGAAATCCGGACCCGGAAGGATTGGGACTCTTTCGGCTCGGTTTTTCGCACCATGGGAGGACCGGAAAGAGCGGCCGCGTAGGCGGCGGACAGAGTGAGGCACATCCCCATGAGCCCGGCGAAGTGGTTCCGGTTGATGTAGGTCCCGGTCACAATGGGCCGACCGGACGGCATCTCGTGCCACCAGATACGGTGCGATGTGCTGTACGCCTCCATGATCCCGTACACGCTCTCAAAGAGAGCGACGCCCAGAATGCATACAACGACCGTTTCGATCCTTCTTCGGGTCTTCATGGTTCGGATGAGCCCGAAGAAGAGAAATCCGTACACGCTCCAACGGATAATGCTCATACAAACGGGGTAGACATAG
Source organism: uncultured Thermodesulfobacteriota bacterium (assembly GCA_964439795.1). Taxonomy (GTDB): domain Bacteria; phylum Desulfobacterota; class DSWW01; order DSWW01; family DSWW01; genus CAYTRL01. The sequence continues at coordinate 12,291 of CAYTRL010000012.1, read as the reverse complement.
GGGGCCAGTGTCAGCCAGCCGGTGCTGTCCCCGTCCGGGGAGGAAACGGCACGGATGGGAGACACAGAGGCATTCCCCACGTTCTGTGCCTCCGGCGAAATCCAGCCCACCAGGGAAGAGGGAAGTGGGAGGATCAGCAGAAACAGGTAGATGAGCATGGCCGCGAACAGGAAGTTCATATTGGTCTTCAAACAGAAAAAGGCGCGGCTCCCTGTCTCCCGGTCCCTTTTCACCTGGTCGAACAATAACAGGAGAGTGGCGGTGAGGATCGCGGTAAATATCAGCGTGTAGGCATACGTGTGAACGGCCCCGAACAGGAGCGGGCTCAGGACCAGGCTGGTGCAGTACAGGGTGAACGCAGACCGTTCCCGTGCTCGCCGGCCGGATCGTCGGGAGCGTGTACTACGTTTTTTACTGTTCAGTGTTTTTGTCATTTTTTCTTACCAGCGCCACAACTTCCGCTTCTTGAGCGGGGGAGGGCGCGGTGCCTCCACCGGGTCTCCTGCAAGGATCCTGGCGGGCACGTCGTCCACCATCCGTTTTGCTTCCTCGAAGCTATCCAGAATTTCCGCCGCACACTCCGCCGCCTCGGCCAGGGCCGGTACCCGGTCACGGGACCAGTGTGCGTCGCTGGCGATCACATGGGCCAGCCGTCTCCGAACCATCTCCTCGGCACAGCGTTTCGTGGGCCGGCCGAACTCACCGGTGAGGCTCATGGCCGTTACCTGGCAGAGCACTCCCATCCCCACCAGCTCGTCCAGGATCCCCATGTTTCGCTGGATCTCCATGTTCCTCTCGGGGTGGGCCAGGATGGGTGTGAGACCGGCGCGCCGCAGCGAAAATATTTCCTCCTGGAACCGGGGCGGCGTGGTGTGGGCCGGGAATTCCAGCAGGATGTACCGGCCGTTGTCGTTCATGGTGCCCGCATCACCTGTTTTTACGTGCTGGAGCAGGTGAGGACATAGCCGGACCTCTGCTCCGGGGACCAGGTCCAAGGGGATTTTCTCCTCAGCCAGGACTTCCCGTACATGGGCCGTGACCTCCAGGATCCGGGTCATGGGAACCACGAAGGTTCCGTTCAGGGTGTGCGGGGTTCCGGCCACGACACGAATGCCCTCCCGGACCGCGGTGCGGGCCATGTCAACGGTTTCGGCCATGTCTTCGGCCCCGTCGTCCAGCCCGGGGAGGATGTGGCAATGCAGGTCGATCATAAAAACACTCTCAAACTTTCCCGCAGGTTTTTTTCGGTTCCGTGACAGGGACGCCCAAGGGGGGTCCGTCATTCCTTTCGTTTCATCCGGTACAGGATGTATTCGTAATCCTGTTCCCGGGCCCGGTCCACCGGTTCCAGATCGTACCGGCTCTCGATTTTCCGACAGATCCAATCCTGGATCTTGTCCTGGGTGTTGCACCAGTATCCGTGGTGGAAGTACACGCCGCCCTCGTAGCGGACCATGAGGTCGTGGATGAGCACGGGGTAGTGGGCCCCCGCGTAAGCCTGGATGGCGTTTTTCTCCCGCAGCAGAAAGACGCTGGGGGTTTGCGTAAGCACGATGGAACGTTCCGGCATCCGGTCCATGAATCGTTGCGCGATCCGGACGTCGTACCTGGAGGCCCACGCCTCCCATCCCTCCTGGCGCACAAGCGGTAGATGCCACAAAAACGAGAACAGGATCAGTGCAACGATCAGAGCTGTGGCAAAAAAGAGCCCCCTGCCACCGTCCCCGGGAGGGCCGCCGGCCCTGCCGGCAGGAGGCATGGATCCCCGCGCTGCCCCCCGTTCCAACGGGGCGCCGGAGCCCGGGATGAGGCCCGCGATCCTGGCCTGCAGCCATCCGGCCCCCAGGCCGGCCAGCACCGAGAAGGGCAGGTAGGCCACCAGGGCGTAACGAACATCGGCTCCGTACCGGTATCCCCCGGCGTAGTAGACCAGGAAGACGCCCCAGAACAGCAGGAACCAGAAAACCAGCAGGAACCTCCAGCGCGCCGGGCATTTCACAGAGACCAGGCCCGCAGCGAAGAGCACGGTGAACAGCAGCGGGAAGTCCCGGTTGCTCAGGAAGTAGAGACCGTTCATCTTCAGGTTTTCCGGGAAAAATTCCATGGAGAACCGGGCGCCCTCCGCGCCCCAGGAGTGGTCGCCGAACGCATACAGGTGCAGCAGGTGCGGGACCAGGAAGAAGAACGCAACCAGGCCTGTGGCCCAGAACCGGCCCCGGAGCATCTCCCGCGGGTTCAGCACCAGGAAGGCGGCCAGGACCCAGAGGCCCGTCAGAAGCGATTCCGTGCGCATCTGACAAACCAGGGGAAGCGTCACCCCCAGGAGAAACAGGTACCGGGTCCGGCCGGTCTGGAAGAACAGCACCGTGAACAGTACCGCGAGCCCGGTGAAAAAGCTTGCGGACGGCTCCACGGTGCAGGTGTTGCTCCATTGGAGGTTGTGCGGAATCAGGGCCAGCACCAGTGTCGCGCAGAAACCGGAAAAGAACGAGCCGCCGGAAAGCCGCCGGGCCAGAAAGAAGGCCAGCAGCAGGGATCCGCAGAAGAGAAGGTTATTGAGCAGGTACGCGTAGATCTCCCGGACCCCCAGGGCCTGGAAGACGAGGCTGATCAGAAACGGCCACCCGTTTGGCTGCTTGTTGTACTCCACCCACCGGGGTGTAAACTCCCCGTACTCGAAGGTGCCGTAGTTGCAGAAACCGGCCCGGTCCGCCAGGGCCATGTTCTGCCCGATGTGCGTGTAGATCTGCTCATCGTAGAAGATGCGTCCCGTACGGGGGGCTACAAAGCAGACCATCAGGAAGGCCGCCAGGACCAGGCCTGCCAGGGCCGCGCCGCGCAGGTTCCGCAACGACCCGGCCGCCGCCCGGAGTTCACGGCCGCAAAGCAGGACGCCCGCCACGAGAAACAGGAAGTTGCCCCGCAGGTTCCACGGCACCCAGCTCTTCAGGAGGTCCGGTATTTCGGCCCGGGGTACCTTCCACACGCAAAACGCCACAAGCCCGGCCACCGCACCGTAGAGCAGGAGCAGAATAAAGGGGAACAGCCGGCCTTGTAGGGTTTTTTCAGAAGGCATCGGAACCCTGTGCTTTTTCCAACCCGTTCTCACCATCCCCCGGAAAGCCTGCGCGCGAGCCGGCCGGGCGTTTTCGGAACAGGAACATCAGTCCCTGCCGGTTGATGGAGTACTTGAACCGCACCAGGTCCAGGCCGTTTTCCTCTGCAAAGCCGGCGATCCGCTGCCGGGTGAAGAAATGCACTACCGGGGTGAGGATCTGGTCGCTGAAGATGTTCCAGGCGACTTCCCGGGAAACCGGGCCCCGGTCGGGAAAGTAGATGCGGTTGCCCAACTGGACATAGAACAGGTTGAACAAGGGAAAGATCACGGCCTTGACCGCTTTCATTCCCGCGGTGTTTCGGCCCAGGAACCGTACCGGCGCCGTAGCTCTGTACAGATAAAAATAGAGGTGGTTCCGGTCGTATATGTACAGGCTGATGATCCCGCCGGGCTTCGTGATCCGAATGAGTTCCCGGAAGCAGAGCAGAGGATCGGGCGTGTGGTGGATCACTCCCTCGGACACGGTGAGGTCCGCGCAACCGTCCGGCAGGTCCAGGGCCAGGTTGTTCCCCTCCACAACGTGGAGCCCTTTGTCCCGGGCCAGCGCCACGGCCTCGGGTTGCTGGTCCAGGCCGAGATACTCGAAGTCCGGATACTCTTCCCGCAGGATGTCCCCCAGGTACGAGGTGCTGCATCCCACGTCCACCACCTTCTTTCCGGGAAGTTCCTCCTGTTCCAGGGCTTCCCGGGTCAGGCTTACCCGGAAGATCTCCTTCCGGACTTCCCGGAAGTCAAAGGGGGTCCGGCGGTAGTGGCGCCGGATGGCCTCGTTCCTGTCCGCTGAGCGGTTCATTCCGTTTCTCAAACCGTTCGTCATTCCGGCTCAGAAATAAAGGTGCCGGATCATGCTGTACACGTAGCGGAGTCCCACCTTCCGGACACTGATCTTGGAGTACCCGGCCTTCCGCTTGTGCTCGTGGCTCGGGACCTCGGCCATGCGGTACCCGTTGTGCAGGGTCTTGATGATCATCTCCTGCTCGATGGTGGTGATGTTCTCCGTGAGCCCCAGCGCCCGGAGGACTTCGGTGCGGACGGCCCGGAATCCGTTCTGGCTGTCCGACAGCCGCACCCCGAACCGGTGGTTGATGCAGGCGGTGACGAACGAGGAGCCCATGAGGCGGAAGCACTCATCGAACCCGCCGTGCAGCTCGCTGGACCCGCCCAGGAGCCTGGAGCCGGTAACATGGTCCGCCCGTCCCTCCAGGATCGGCATCACTAGGCGCGGGATGTCCACCGGGTCGTGGGAGCCGTCCGCATCGACGAACACGGTGATCTCCCGGGAAACGTGCGGCACGGCCACCCGGAGGGCCTCCCCCTTGCCCTTCCGGTTGTCCAGGAGTACCCGGACGCCCAGAGACCGGGCAATCGAGACCGTATCGTCCGCGGAGTGGCCGTCCACCACTAGGATGTCGTCCGTATGAGCCCGGCACCCCTGGATCACGTCCCGTACGGTCACGGCCTCGTTCAGGGTGGGGATGACTACGGTGATCTTCCCCTTCAGGTCCTTGTTCACTCGGAAGATCCTCAATGCAGGGGCTGGTTGGTTCTTCTTGCCGCATCCTCTGCAGGGGTTGGTTGTTCAGCCCGGGGGCGGTGTTTTTTCCACGAGAAAGTCCCCGAGCACGAGACAGCCTATATCACGGGTCTCGAACATGTCCAGCGCATCGTCCGGGGAGCAGACGACCGGGTGCCCGTGGGTGTTGAAGCTGGTGTTGAGCACAACGCCCCGGCCCAGCTCCCGCCGGATCTCCTGCAGCAGCTCCCGGAGCCGGGGGTTCTCCTCCTTGACCAGGTGGGGACGGCAGGTCCCGTCCCGGCTCGTGACCCCCGCCATCAACCCGCGGTGTTCCGGGTTCACACGGAACGCGGTGGTCATGAACCGGTTGGTTTCCAGATCCCCCCGTCCCTGGCAATCCAGCAGGGCCGGGGCGTCCTCCATCAGGAGGCTCGGGCAGAAGGGCTGGTACCAGACCCGCATCTTCAGGAGCAGGTTCAGCCGGTCCTTGATCCCCGCATCGTCCGGCCGCGCCAGGATGCTCCGGTTGCCCAGGGCCCGGGGGCCGTACTCCATCCTGCCCTGAAACCAGAGCACGATTTCCCCGGCCAGGATCCGCCGCGCCGCCTGCACGGCCAAGTCCTTCGGGCGAGTGAAGACAAGTCCCGTCCGGCGGTTCAGGGCGGCCAGGATCTCTTCCGTTGCGTATTCCGGTCCCAGATAGAGATCACCGGCCCCGCAGGTTCCCGTCCCTTCTTCCCGTGCCGCCGTCTCCGCGGCCGCGCCCAGGGCCAGTCCGCCGTCCCCCATATGAGGAAACACGTAGACATTCTCCACTGTCTTCTCTTCCGCGAGCTTCATGTTGATTTTGATATTGGAGAAGACCCCTCCCGCCAGGGCGATCTTCGTCTGTCCGGCGGAGCGGCAGCTCTCTACCGCCAGGTCGGTCACGCACTTCTCCAGGACACGCTGGGCCATATAGGCGAACTGTTCCGACGGGTGCCGCCAGAGGATCCTCCGGAGTTCCCGGTACATGCCCGGCGACCGGAAGTCGGAAAGGATCTCCAGGCCCCGGGTCCGGATCACCCCCAGAAGCGGGTTGTCCCGGTCCTCCACCGGGTGTGCGAAATCGGCCAGGGCCATCACCTTGCCCTCGTCCTCCAGTTCCCGCATGTTGAGCAGGGAGGTGACATGCTCGAAGAAGATCCCCAGGGAAACCCGGGCCGGAAGACGCCGGATCAACCCGAGTTCCCCGTCCCGAAAGCGCCACACACTTCCGGCCAGGCCGTCGCCCACCCCGTCCAGGGTGAGCACCGTGCACGCCTCGAACCCGCTGCAGACGGCCGCGGCCCGGGCGTGGCCGGTGTGGTGGTCCACCAGGTCCAGGGGGATGCCCGGAAGGCCCGTCTCCCGAAGGCAACGGTGGAGGTGGCGCAAACTCAGGGAGCGGGAGAGGAGTCCGGGTGCCCGCTCCGTGAACCGGTACTTGAACGTTTTCTTGGCCTCGTAGAACCGGCCCGGTCCCTTCTTTCGCCTGCGCAGCAGGTAGTACTCCTCCTTGAGGCCGGGCACCAGGCGGGTCAGGGTCTTGGCCGGGTCGCTGGTGGAGACCGCCACCCGGTTCACCCGGTCCGGGTTGAGCCCCGCGTGCTCCAGACAGGCCCGCACCGCTCGGTGCGGAAACCCCACCTCCAGCTTTCTCCGGCTGAGGCGCTCCTCGTTCACGGCCGCGAGGATCTCTTCCCCGCACAGGAGGGCGGCCCCTGCGTCATGGCCGTCCCAGATGCCCAGGATGTACATCGGATCCATCACTCTTTTTTTCTTTCATGATTCGAGCCAGGGTCTTTTCCATCGGACATCTTACGGCATGTTCCGGGAGAAGTCCCAACCCCTTTTCATTCGCCGGATCAGAACATGGCATGGCGGAGAAATTCCCCCGCGTTGCGGAGCAGGAGCCACGCGCCTCCGGGGCGCAGCATCCCCAGCATGTTGAGTACGGTCCCGGGCCGTGTGTAGAAAGCCCTGTACGCTTTCCGGCAGAACGCATCCACCTCCCGCCCGGGCAGGCCGGGCAGGTCCATGACGGCCCGTGCCTGGGAAAATTCCGCCCTGTGCCTCAGCCACCCGTTCCGCCGGGCCTGCCGGTACAGGGCGGTGCCAGGAAAAGGCGATGCGGCATAGTACTGGGCCACGTCCAGGGGCAGGGCCAGGGAGAGGCGAAGGGTCTCCGTCATGCTGCTCTCCGTTTCTCCGGGAAGCCCGAACAGGAAATGACCGGCGGTCCGGATTCCCTGTTCGTGCGCCGCGTTTACTGCGGAGACCGATTGCTCAACGGTGATCCCCTTGCCGCAGGACTCCAGGACGCCCTGGTTGCCGGATTCGATCCCGAAGCTGATCATCCACAGGCCGGCACGCTTCATGACGGCCAGCAGCTCCGGGTCCACCGTGTCCACACGGCTGTTGCAGCTCCAGGAGATATCCAGCCCCTGCCGGAGGATCTCCTCGCACAGATGGAGCACGTACCCCCTGTCCACGGTAAAGGTTTCGGCCCAGAAAAAGAAATCCCTCACCCCGTACCTCCGTACGTTTTCCCGGAGTTCCTCCGCGACCCGATCCACCGGTCTTTTCCGGACCTTCCTCCCGTAATAGGCCGGCGCGGTGCAGAACGAGCACGCGTATGGGCAGCCCCGGACCGGGGCCGTGATGAGGAACCGGCCCCCCCGGAACGGGAGCCGGTAGGGGCCGAGGTCGAGGCGGTTCCACGCCGGGGCCGGGATCTCTTCGGGATGCATGAATCCGGCGTCCGGGTTGTGAACTGCTTTACCGGAAGCCGGGTCCCGGTAAGAGATGCCCTTTACCGAGAGCCGGTGTTCTCCTTCTGTGGAACAGAGGTCCCGGATGGTACGCTCGGGCTCCCCCCTGATCACCGCGTCCGGGAAGATGCCCCCTAGACTTCTGACCCCTTCCTGCTGCTCAGGCCCTCCCGGCCCGCCTTCCCCGTCCCGCCCGCCGCAACCCAGCGCCTCTCCGGGCAATGACGTTACGTGGGTGCCCATCACCCCGGTGAAGGCCCCCGGGGCCCACCCCCTGACGGCCCCGGCCAGGGAGAGGTCGGATCCCAGGGTGGGTGTGCCCGCGGCCCAGAAGACGAGGTCCGGCGGATCCCGCCGGAGGAGCTCCTTCAGAAAGGGAAAACCCTTTTCGAGTGCAGGGAAGTCGACCACCCGGATCTCGTGGCCGTCCCGTTCCAGAACGGCCGCCGCCGTGGCGAGGGTCACCGGCGGCCAGAGGGTCCCCCAGGCCCCCCGGGGCTGGGTGCACCTTCCCTCGCGGGTATAGGCACCGCCCTGCCGGTCCGGCGGGTTGAAGAGCAGGATTCGATTTGTCATATTTTTTACTATTTAAAATTATGCTGACGAGGTTTCAGGCCCGGTTCCCGGAGCCGGTTTCCCGGACGGATTATATTCTACTAAAAAGATTGGTTTGAGGGAAAAAACGAAAAAACCTCCTTGAAACATTGGGAATTCACAGCATAGGGTGCTCAGCGCTAAAAGACAACTAAAGAAAATATGCCGAAAATAATATTTTTTAGATATTTTCCTTGACAACCGGTGTTCGATAATGAAGAATCTAACCTTGGTTGTACCGGAAAGAACAAATATAAGCCATTTTTCCATCCCAAAATACATGGTTTTATTAGAAAAAACCGATTAGGGAGCCAACAGCCTGCTAAGGTTGCGGAGTCTTGAAACCGATATTTCCATAAAGCCTATTGCCATTTTTCTTGCCTGAGTGGAATCAGGCCCTGGAAAGCGGTTCCGTCCGGAAAGAAGGAGACATTTATGAACCGGGGTGCGTCACACATTTTCCTGAAGGCACTTCTCTTCCTGTCCATGGTGGGGTTCATCTGCGGGAACGCGCTCCCAGCGCTGGCGCAGGGATCCATCGCCATGGTGTCCGATTTTTCGGGAACCGTCCTGGTCTTTTCCGGGGAAGACATCACCAAGCTTTCCCGGACCCAGGGGCCGATCAACAACATGGACATGGTGTTGACCCAGTCGGGAACGGCCAAGATCACGTTCGGTGACGGGGCCGTCCTGGACCTGACGAGCCATTCCCTGGTCATGGTGCAGGAGGGGATGGAGAAGCATGGCAAGCTGGTGGGCAAGAAGAAACCGGTGCGGAGAATCACCACCTACGTGGGAAAGATCCGGTTCAAGTCCGGATCGTCTTCCATCCAGAACTGCCTCCAGACGCCCACCGCCGTGTGCGTCCTCAGTGGGTCCGAGGCCCAGTTGTGCAATGACAACGTGACCTCGTACCTCCAGATACTCAGCGGACAGGCAACCACCATGGGCAGTTTCGTCCGCTCCTACTGCGAGAGCCCCGGCGTGTCCGCGGCCCAGAAGAACGAACTCTACCAGCAGTTGCTGGCCGCATGGGAAACCTATCAGACCGACCCGTCCCAGGGAAAGCTCATGGCGCTCATGGCCCTGGAATCGGCTGCGACCCTGTTGTTGAGCAGCCCGGATCCTGTGGTGGTGGGTGTGGCGCGGCAGGCCCTGGAACAGGTCAAGAACGAGATGGAAACCCTGCGGGAGGAACTCCAGAGAGAACTGGACGGGCTCCGGGAAACCGGGCAGCCGGACGCGAGTGTGGAAAGAGAAATCGATGAATTGGAGCAAGCGATCCAGCGGCTGGAAGCAGACCTGGGGGAATTGCCGGAGGATGTCGTGGTCGATTGGGGGATCACCACCACTACGACGACCACCACGTCGACCACCACGGTGGCACCCACGAGCCCGAAGCAGTAGAGACCCTTTTCCCGGCTGGAGGGTTTCTCCGGATAGATGAGAAAAAATTTTATAACGGTGAGCACCGGTTTTTGTTCCGAGTTCGGAGGTTATGGAATATGAAGAGGCTCTGTTTGATCGTCGGCGTTCTGCTTGCGTGTTCCATGTTTCCCGCCATCCATGCAGAGGCCCAGTACCAGCGGGGAAGCATCCTCGGACCCATGATCACTCCGGATACCATGGATGCCGTCATTCCGGGTACGGGGGTGGGAGAGGATGTGCCCACCAGCCCGGGACGGATCCACTGGGGAAGGCTCAAGATCCTTCCAAGCCTCGGGTTTTCCACCACCTACGACGACAACATTTTCCTGTCGAACGGAGATGCTTCCGACATTCTGAACGGGCCAACCGTCGACGACTGGATCTTCCAGCTCACCCCGGCCCTGGGCTTGAGCCTGCCGTTTACCAGGCAGCGCGGCCGGGTGGCCGTCGGGTACGTGGGGGACTTTGCCTTTTACGTGGACAACACGGACAATAACTGGGACCGGCAGCTGGTGACCTTTGATTTTGACTACCAGGCACCCAAGGGTTTTTCCTTCAGGGTGAAAAACGGCTTTATCGATACCAGCGACCCGTTTGGCTCCTTGCAGCAGTACGATATCGGCGTTAAGAAGAGACGGTGGAGCAATGAACTCGAACCCACCGTGGGCTACCAGTTCAGCCGGAGGTTCCGGAGCTTTCTGTACTATACGTTTTACAACCAGAAGTACCGGGATTTGAATCCCGACTTCACCCAGAATTATCGGTACCATGAAGTGGGGCCGGGCTTCGAGGTCCTCGTGCTGCCAAAAACCTGGGCCTTTGTCCGGTACCATTATGTGATCAAGGATTTCTACTCTGATTCTCCTGGCACCTGGCCGGTTGTAGTCAATAGCAGTAACAATGCCAACAACGATCGACACAGAGTAAATGCAGGGCTTACCTGGGACGCCACCTCCAAGATTACCGGAGAGTTGAATGTAGGGTGGGAGTGGATCCTCTACAAGAATGCCACGGCCCCGGATGGGCAGTCCTCCTATGTAAATAAGAATCTGCCCGTGGTCAACACGGCTCTGAACTACGAGTTCTCACCCAACACGCTTGCATCCCTTTACGTCTCCAGGGAGTGGTGGGAGTCCGGGTCAGACACCAAGGAGGCTTTTGCCAGCACCGGGGTGGGGATCAACGCAAGCCACACGTTTTTCCAGAAGTTCCAGGCACGGGCCGGGTTCGGTTACCAGAACGACGACTACAACATACCGATAGATCCCGGAACCAAAGACCGGAACGACAACAACTTCACAGCGGCCGCATCCATTGCTTACATAATCCAGGACTGGCTGCGGGTGGGGGCGACTTATAATTTGTACGTCAAGGATTCGAATTACGACCGGTTCGACTTCACCGACAATAAGGGGACCATCTGGGTAGTGGCGGCTTATTAATTGAGACGTCCTCTCTCCAAGGGCCGAGGACAGCAACCCGGTATCTTTGGTGCTGCGGGAATGGAAGATAACCCTTTCGCTAATATGTTCACGGAAGTGAACATCTGGATTTTCATTACAGATAAATTCTCACCTCACCGCAACCCAGTTTCCATGCCTTGCCATATTCTGAAACGAAAGAAATTGATATCATCTTTCAGGAATGTTCATGAAATCTAGATCTTTCTGCAGGGTCATCTCCGTCGTTGCGGCTTGCTGCGTTTTTTCCTGTGCACCGGCTGCCGAGGACATTGTGAAGGTTTCCATGGTGGAGATGGAGGATGTGTCTCTTACCGGGGTCAAGCAGGAGGACCGGGAAAAGATCAACAAGCTCACCCGAACCGCAGAAGAGGAGAAAACCGAGAACCCCCTGGAAATGGTGGCCGAGGAAACCCCCCGTTACACCGTGGATGAATACCTGGAACGGTACCCCCTTTACAGGGAGCAGGAAGCGGGCCTGTACCGTGCGGGAAAGTACGACGTACTGGATGTTTCCGTGTACGGGGAAACGGACCTTTCCTTGCAAGCCCTGCGAGTCTCCGGGGACGGGTTTATCCCTTTTCCTCTCATCGGGCGGGTCCCGGTGGAGGGGAAGACCCCTTCCGAGATTGAGGAGATGATTTCCCGGAAGCTGGCCGAGGGGGAATACCTCCTGGACGCGCAGGTTTCCGTCAACGTCGAAGAGTACAACAGCCAGAAATACTCTGCATTCGGTGAGATCGAAAATTCCGGCACATTTCCTCTGAAGGCCGACGAGCGGCTGATGGACGCTATCTCCAGCATGGGGGGCATCGATTTCGATTCGGCCGGGAAGAAGGCCATCATCATCCGGACCGAGCCTTCCTCAGGCACAGGCAGAGTTGAGAAATCGATCATCACCGTGGATCTGGAGGCTCTTCTCAAGGGGAATGATCCGGATGCGAACCTCCTGCTCATCGACAGAGATGTGATCTACGTGCCGGAGGGGGCTATCTATTATATGATCGGCCAGATTCACAAACCGGGGTCTTACCGGATGCCCGAGGACGGAATAACCCTGGTGGAGGCGTTGGGAACCGCAGGCGGGTTCACCCACATCGCCGCGCGCAACCGCACCCGTATCATCCGGGTGGAAGACGGGATGGAGAAGATCATCACGGTGAACGTGGATGCTATTACGGACGCGGGACGCAAGATACATGATGTAACACTCAAACCCGGTGACATCATCGTGGTTCCGGAAAGCTTCTTCTAGCAACCTGTCGAGGATCGGTAAATAAATGGAAGAGCAGTACAAACATGAGGAAATAGCACCACTGGATATTCGTGAATACCTGCTGGTCTTGTACAAACGCAGGTGGCTGATCCTCGCCATTTTTCTTA
>CAYTRL010000011.1:6533-31629 GCA_964439795.1 uncultured Thermodesulfobacteriota bacterium | reverse complement strand
ACCAGGACCCCAAAGAGGTTGCGCAGCAGGAGAAACGGGTTCAAGGTGGGTTCGTAATCCGGAAACAGGGGCGCTGTCACCGTCCGGTCCAGGGCGTGCATCAGAAGAAGCAGCAGAAATCCGTAGAAGATGAGGATGTGGGCGATCCAGCGCAGTACGTCCCTCCGGAGCGTCCGGGTCTGGAGCAGGACTTGAAAGACCAGGGCGTAAAGCAGGGCGAAGACGCGTCGACCGAACACGACCGGGAGCATGCCCCGGAGCGCCGCGGCATAACGATGCCCTACGGAGAGGTCGTCCGTGTCCGGGCCGATCCGGATCTGGAACCACTTCCGGGCCTGGTAGATCGTTCCCAGCAGGAAGATCACCAGTGACAGCTTGAGCATCCAGTCAAAAAACATCAATCTCGATCCTCTGTCATCCGCAGGCCTCGCTGAAGGCCTTTACCGCGGCAAAGGAGGTGGCGATGGCCAACCCGGAGCCGCACTTCATCCGCATCCAGTCCTGATGTGCAAGGATGGAGCCTGAGGCGAACAGCGTGGGGAAGGCGGGGTTTCCGGCCCGGTCCAGGGGCCGGAACCGGTCGTCCACCTCCAGGCCGGCACGGTTCACCGCGTGCCCGTTCCGGTCCATCAGGTCGCGGCTGTGCCAGTGCTTCCTGGCCTCGGGCTGCCGGACCGGCAGGTCGAACAGGGGCTCCCGGATGCTTTTGCGGTCTGCGATCAGCCCCTGGCTGAAGAACCGTCCGGTGGCCAGGAGGATACCCCTTGCGCGCAATGTGTGTTCCACCCCGGCACCGGCGGTGCTCAGAACGAACCCTCCTCCGCTCTCCTCACGGACCTGAAGTACCTTGGACTGGAAGAACGGCCGGATCCCCCGGGCGGGCAGGCGCGAGGTGAACGAGACCTTGAGTCGATAACCCGGAACCGACGCCGGCAGGGTGGGGATCTCGAACACGGGCACACCGATCGCCTTTTCGAACCTGGACACGATTTCATGCGCCCGGCTGATGCCGAAGATAGCCGGCATGCCCACCGCTTCGGCGTCCCGGACCAGGGGACGAACCTTTTCCGCCAGTTCGTCCAGCGGTCCCCGGAGTTCCAGGGCCTTGGCCATGTGCCGCGTGAACACCCGGCTCGTCTTCTCCGTGCCCGGGAACGAGATCCGGGCCCAGCGAAGGCGGGGCCAGCGTTCTTCCAGGGCGGAGGCGATCAGGCGGGCGTTGAACTCCTTCAAACCCAGAAAATCCACCAGCAGGCAGGGACGCCCATCCAGCAGCGCCTCCACGCCGGCTTTCATGGATCGCGGCACCCCGTAGGTGGGCTTCACGGTTCCCAGGGGGGTGATGACGTCCACGTTTTTTTCCTGGAAATGGACATAAGGAAGGTGCGCATCCTCCAGGAAGGCGAAGTATTCTTCCAGCGCCTGGCGGATATCCCCGGTGTCCATGCGGGTCAGGGGGTGTGCCGGGATGTCCCGCCGGATCTCCTCGATGCCCGCCCACGGGTCCTCCAGCCGCTTTCCCTTTTCCACGGGATGGACCCCCATCAGGTCCAGAAAACCGCTGGCGAACAAGGTGCCCCCAGCTCCGCCCACCTGGGCGGCGGCGATCCCCCGGTTGGCCGCGAAAAGGGCGGCGGCCATCCCGGCCAGGCCCGCTCCCACGATCACCAGCGGATATTCCTGGGGGTCCGTCTCTTTCATTCCGCGGCGGGATCCTCCGGTTTCGGGGGTATGTTGAGTTCCTGACTGAACAGGCCGCAGTGCAGCGATTCCATCAACTCGGCCTGGATGAGCTGGTTGCCCCACAGGACCGGGTGCTGTCCCCGCCAGCGGCGGCGGAGAAACTCCTGGACGTGGATGTGACCCTCCTCGCCCATCGTTTCGCCCCGGTCGATCATGTGCCCGGCGATCTTTGCACTGCAAAAGGTGCCCTGGCAGGGGCCCTTGCCCACGCGGCTTCTGAGCCCGATCGCCTCGATGTCGGGCCGGTCCTGCCGCTTCCGGATGGAGGCGATGATGGTATCGATGGCGCTCTGCGGCACCAGTTCGCACTCGCAGAGGATGGCGTCCGCCGGGTCCGGATGCTTGATCCATTCCTGGGGGGCGATTCCGGTCTCGGTCCACATGCAGGCCGTGGACGTGGGCAGGGGTTCGGTCCGGGTCCGGCAGGGGAGGGAGATCCCCAGGCGGCTGCAGACCCTGTCCGCGGTCTTTTCCGCCATGACCCGGTAGGTGGTGAACTTGCCGCCGGTGATGGTGATGAAGTTCTCCACGCCTTCCGGCTCGTGATCCAGAAGGGCGAAGTCACGGCTTACGGCGCGGTCGTCGCCTCCCCCCTGCCCGCCCACAAGGGGGCGCACCCCGGAGTAGGCGCGGATGTAGCGGGTGGTCTCCAGTTCCGGGACCATGGCCGATTCTTCCTCCACGATGACATCCACCTCCTCCACGGTGGGGTACACGCCGTAGGGGGATTTCACCTTGACGGAGGTGGTTCCCAGGAGTGAGACCGTGCCTCCCGGCACCAGGATGTCGGCGTTGGACGGAGGCCGCAGGCGGTTCACCACATGTTTGGTGATCCGGTTCAACGTGACCAGCAGGGTGCCCTTGGAATACACCATATCGATGGGAACGTCCGCCATCAGGGCCACCTCGCGGGACCATGCCCCGGCCGCGTTCACCACCTGGTCCACCTCCAGGAGCGTCTCGCTCCCGGTCCGGTCCTCCCGGAGGGGTACCGATTCGATCCGTTTACCCCGCAGCTGAAAGCCAACAGCCTTGGTGCCTCGCAGCAGGGTGGATCCCAGTTCCTGGGCCTGCCAGATGTTTTCCAGCGACAGTTTGAACGGGTCGATGGTGGCGTCTTCCACGTGGTAGGCGGCAATGAGTTTTTCCGAAAGGGCGGGTTCCATCTCCCGGGCCGTCTTACGATCGATGCTGCGGGCGGGGATGCCGCAGGCGGCGCACAGGGAAGGGAACTCCGACACGAACGTTTCATCGTCTCCCTCCACGGCAACGAACAGGCCGCCGGTCTTCTCGATGCAGTGCGGCCCCAGCCGTTTCAGGATATCCCCTTCCTCCTTGCACTCCCGTGCCGCGGAGGGATCGTTGGCCACGTACCGGGCGCCGCTGTGAAGCAGGCCGTGGTTGGAGCCGGAGGCCCCGGCGTTGATGTCATACTGTTCCACCAGGACACTCTGCACCCCGCGCAGGGCCAGGTCCCGGGCCAGGCCGGTTCCGGTGATTCCCCCGCCGATGATCAGTACCTGCGTCTTCCAGGTCTTCAAGAAAAGGTTCTCCCGTACGCTCTCTCGAGCCTCTTTCCGTAACGGTACGTCATAGTAGCACTTCCGGTTTGATATGTCCCGCCGGGGCGCGGGAACCCTTTTTCTTGTGTGTTTCATCAAAAACCACTATAAGAGGCGTGTTCATGATCCCGCGGCAACCTCCGCGGCACGGTATTCCCCCTTGACGGACAAAGGAACAAACCATGGACGTGGTACCCATTCCCTGTTTTACCGACAACTTTTCCTACCTGATCATCTGCACGGACACGGGCGAGGCCGCGGTGGTGGACCCATCGGATTCTGCGCCGGTTGCGGAGGCGATCGGCCGGAAGGGCGTCGCCTTGAAGGCGATATTCAACACCCACCATCACCTGGATCACGTGGCCGGGGTGGAGGAACTGGTGAAGATGCATCCCGGGGTCCGGGTGTTCGCACACCGGTCGGACAAGGGGAGGATCCCGTGCCAGAACGAGTTCCTGGAGGATGGGGACAGCATCTCGCTGGGAAAGATCCAGGGGAGCGTGACCCACAATCCGGGGCACACTTCCGGGGGGGTGTCCTATTTCCTGGAAGACGCCGTATTCACGGGAGACACGCTGTTTGCGTGCGGATGCGGTCGTCTGTTCGAGGGTACGGCGGAAGAGATGTTTCGATCGCTGCATGAGAAGATCGGTTCGGCCCCGCCGTCTACCCGTGTCTACTTCGGCCACGAGTACACGGAACAGAACCTGGCCTTTGCCGTCACCGTTGAGCCGGGAAACCGGGCGCTCCAGGACCGGGTGATCTCCGTGCGCAAGGAACGGATGGCGGGAAAGCTTACCACCCCCACCACCCTGGGGGAAGAGAGAGAAACCAACCCCTTTCTCCGGTGCGAAAGCCCTGAAATCCTGGATGTGGTGAAAGCCGGAGACCCCGGCAACGACCTGTCGCCGACTTCCGTTTTCCGGTTCCTGCGCACCCTGAAGGACCGCTTCTGAGTCCCCGCGGCAGGGATTGCGAGCTGAGCGAAGTGTTTTTCTGCTGTCGGCTGTCAGCGGTCAGCGTTCGGCTCCCCGCCACCAACACTTCATGCAAGTGGGCACAAGGAGGGAGGTTGCGAGCGGAGTCGTTTTTGGCTGTTAGCTGTCAGCGTTCAGCAATCAGCTCCCTGCCATCACCCCTTACCTTCCTTGCAGGGTGATACAGAAGAGGAGATTGCGAGGAACTGCCGAAGGCAGTGACGAAGCAACCCCCCAGCCCCGTTTTCACTGCTAAGCCGGGTGCCGTGTCGTCTACGACTCCTCGCAATGTCCCTCACGGGGTATGGGTTCCGGTCACCAGGGATCCAGCCCCCTGTGGGGGGCCTGCGGGGGCGCCAACGGTTCGGATCAACACCACCGTAATGCCCCCGTCTTTGCCGGAGGATTATTTATGGAATCCGTTCCCCCATGAAGATCGTATACAAGTTCAGCTCCTCCGGGACATCCTTCTGCCGGATCTCAAGTTGCCAGACCTTTTCGCCGGCC
The DNA here is from genome assembly GCA_964439795.1 of uncultured Thermodesulfobacteriota bacterium. Classification (GTDB taxonomy): domain Bacteria; phylum Desulfobacterota; class DSWW01; order DSWW01; family DSWW01; genus CAYTRL01. Next base: position 26,840 of record CAYTRL010000011.1, on the reverse strand, counting down.
GGGTCCACCTCGATCAGCCGGGCCTTTTGAACGTCGGTGATCAGGGTGTTTCCGTTGGCAAGCCGGTTTGCATCCCCGCCCCAGGGGCTGTACATCGTTTCGTGGGGTTCGGTCCACGACCAGACCTCTTCCGCCGTGCCGGCCTGGGGATCCACGGCGAACTCCAGGGCGCGGCTGACCTTGGTGCTCCGGTTTCCCCCGTTGTCGAACATGATGAAGTTTCCGTTCTCCAGCAGTTCGACCTCGTGCGGGGTGCTGAAAAGGGGTTCCTCGGGAGGTTCCCTTCGTCCGAAGTCCCCGTGCTGGCCGCAGGACCAGATGACATGGCCCGTGGCGTAATCGATCATCCAGAAGGTGTCCAGGTTCCGGGCGAGCAGGAGAACCACGGTATTGTAGAGATGGCCGTGGAAGTAGTAGTTCTCCATGACCTTCACCGTATTGCAGTGGCTCCAGTCCAGGATGCCGAACCCCTCGATGCAGGCATCGTCCGCGTGGTGCAGCACGGGGTCCAGGTAGTCCTTGAGGTGCCACTCCCACACGATGTCGCCGGAGGGGACGTCGATTTCCACGATCACGTCGCCGTAGACAGGGCACAGGGCCCACGGGGGGTAGTTCACCTCGACCTCTTCGACCTGCAGGGTCATGACGTTTCCCCAGGGGGTTTCCGCCAGGGTGTGGTGTCCCCAGTATTCCGTATTCGCCCACAAGATGGTGTTGGTGTCCGGATCCACGATGGAGGGGCGTGATTCATCATGCATGATCAGCAGGTTCCCGTCCCTCGTCACGTCCAGGCCCACGCCGTTTCCCTGCAGCGTGTCCTGCTTGAGCCGGTACCACAGCACCTCTCCGCCCATCTCCACGAGGAAATAGCCGGGGAAGAAAACGTGCGACAGAAAGACGGTCTGTCCCTGTGATGCCTTGCTCTCATCATGATGGGAGATGAGGATCTCGTAATCCTCCTGGAGGGAGCAACCCTGGAGAAGGCAGACCAGGCAGAGTACAAAAAGCGGGATCCAGGCGGGTGAGGAGGGCCACGGGTTCTTGGAGAGGTTTCGTTGCCGGACAGCGGTGCGTTTCATGTTACTTCCCCAATCTTCTGCAGGTTGAATCGACTCCTTCTCTAGGCTGCGCGTCTGAGGGAGAAGGCACGGTTGCTTGTCATTGCTGCGTCCATTGATTTTTCCTGATTCATCTTTCGGGAAACGCCGGACCCCGGCGTTTCCCTGCGCCTCGTGGGCCTGCATAGAGCAGATCGCCTCGGGTTCGGGCTCCATGCGGCCGGCCGGCGAACATTGCCGAGGCGTTTTTCCTCATGATTCAGTTCGGGCGGAAGCTCCCGTAACTTGACCGCGGGATGCGGGAGATCAAAAAAAATGTGTGACGGGGGAGGTAAGGAGGGAGAGCCTCAGCGTTTGCGGGCCCTGAGAACGGGATCTTGAATTTCCGCCATCCCGGACGTGACCCGGGGTCTCATTTTTTTTCCTCTTCATGATCCCGGGAAAACTGGGGATAGAGTTCCCGGGTGCATTCCGGACAGATGCTGTGGGAGAATTCCGCTTCCGAATGTTTCATGATGTAACTTTCCACCTGGTGCCAGTAGCCTTCATCGTCGCGGACCTTCTTGCAGGAAGAGCAGATGGGGAGAAGGCCGCCGAGCTTCTTGACCTCGGCCAGGGCATCTTGAAGCTGGATAATGAGGTTCTCTCTTTTCCGTTCTTCTTTCTGAAGCAGGATCCTGCCCAGGAGAATCCCCCCGACCCCGGTAAGCCAGATGATGAAGTATGTAAAGGTCAGGACTCGGATCTGTCTTTTCTGGGAGGCGATCATGGGACCGGCATTGATCGATACGCTGATCCCCCCCCTCAGGTCGCCTGCCCTGTATCCCTGTTTCGCGTGACATTTCAGGCAGGGTCCCTCTACCCACAGGGGCGCCATGTAGCGAAAAACCGTTTCGCCTCCTGCCGGTTGTACGAATTCCGCGTATTCCGGTGTTCCCTCCTTGAAGGTGTCCAGGGCCGCCGCTTCCCAGGGGTAGGGGGCGTTGGCCGGGCGGATCGGGTTCCTGCTCGTGATATGAAATTTGACCTGGTTCCTTTCCGCCGCGATCTCACCGATCTGCCTTGTCATGTAGGCCGGGTTGATTTTGGTCAGCCGGCGTCCCTCGGTGGTGGTGATGTCCCTGTCCGGGATATCCAGGTAGGGGTTGGGAACGGTTTTCTCCGAGATGGGAACGTAGACACCTCCATGAAGAGCGTTCCAGTAACGGGTGGTTACGATCTCCTCGAAGAACGCCCTCGCCTCATGGAGGGCGTTTTCCGAAGTTTGTTGGGTTTCGATTCGCACGTTCCAGGAATACAAACCCAGGAGAACGGCGGACCATACCAGCACCGCGAAGAGAAAAAAAAGGCCGGCCAGGGAAGCGGCTTTCTGGAGCTTTTTAGGTGCCATTTTTATTTCTTTAGAGCTAACAATTTTTTATTAATAGGCGGCGCAAAAAAAAATATAGAATTTGAAGGATTTTGTCCACCTAATATTATTGATGTTCAGAACCCCGTCCAGGATGCGATCTCCCCGGTCCGTTTTCCATCCACCCGCGGATCTCCCGCGGCCCTTTCCCGGTCGGGAGATCAGAACAGAAGGTCCTTGAATACATCCCGGGAACCACTGGAAAGCGCCTGCATGCCCTGAAAGATCTCATGGGCGGCGCTCTTTCCCATCTCCTTCAGATCCGGTGCGGGAAGGCACTTTCCCTCTCCGATCCGGCAGTTCAACCGGAACGGTACCCGGCGGTTTTTCAGGAACAGGCTGCCCTGGTTGACCCGGAGTCGGCCGGAGAAGTCCAGGCTGCCGTCCATCTCCACGACCTTGCCCTCGTAAGTGGCCACCAGGTTCCGAACGCGGATCTTTTCGTCCTTCAGCGAACCCAGCGCGGACGCATTGTTTCCGGAGAGCAGGCGCCTCTCTTCCCGGTTCAAGTGCGACGGATCCACCCCGCGGGCATCCTCCGGAGCGAGGGGTTCCATCAGCTTTTTGCCTCTGTCCCCGTGGATCTGGAAGTTCTTCAGGTAGATCCGTACGCGGGCCTCCAGGCTGCGGCGGATCGCCTCCCACGATTTGCCCGTTCCTCTCCCGGCTGCGTTGACGTCCACAACCCCCGAGACCCGGCCCGAGTACTCCGGGTGGGCCAGGGTGACGATCTTGTCCAGCTCCACCAGCTGCATCTTCACGGTCCCATAGTACTGTTGACGCCCCCGGGTCCGGAAGGCGCCGGAAAAGTCCCCGGTGAAGGTCGCCTCCACCCTCCCCGGTCCCGGGTATACGATCAGGGGACTCACGCTGAGGACCTCTTCTCCGTACACTGCCTCGAGGTAGCACCCCTCGATAGAAGCACGGTTGTACTCCAGGGATTTCCCTGCTATGCGGGCCTGCATCGTGGCTGTTTTCTTGAGGTCCCGCGTCTTTCCCTTCAGCTGAAAACGCTGAATTTCCACCAGGCCCCGGGCTCCGTGTTCCGCCGCCGCCGGGGAGAATCCGGCCACCTGATCCAGAGACACGGTCCCGGATGCAAGCTGAAGATCGAGAACGGGGTCCTCCGGGTTTTTCAGGGTGCCGGAAGCCTTCCATTCCGTTTCCCCAAGATGGAGAAACGCCCTGCCCACCCGGATTTCGTCGGCACCGAACCGGACACGCCCCCCCGCCTGCAGGGGAACTCCGGCCGGCTTGTCCAGGACCTTCCCGTAAAGGGCCCGCCCTCCTGTCAGGTCCGCCACCAGTACGGCATGAGAGGTCTGCGCCGATTCGGTCCACTGCCCCTGCAGGTTGAAGGAACCTGAAAACCAGGGTTTTTTGTCGCTCTCGGGAGGATCTTTCCCGGGTCCGGTCTTTGTGGAGGGTATACGGAGATCGTCCTGAGGGCCATCCGGGGAGATCTCCGACGATGCCGCCTCCACCCTGCCCGTCCACTTCGAGTCTCCCTCCTGTTTCAGGTCGGCCTGGAGACCGCCCAGCTTCACGTGAAGACCGTTCACCGGACTGAGAAGGACCCGGCCTTGTGTGACCTTTGCATGGAGACTTTCCATGGCCAGGTTCCCGGGGAGGCGCGGGTGAAACGGTTTGGCCGGGGAGGGGGGCTGGAGCTCAGCACCGCTTTTCCAGGAGATCGAATCCGCGGCCAGGGAGCAACTCCCCGCGAGTTCGGTTCCCGGAGGAAGGAACGGGAGAACGGACTCGAGGCTGGAGGTTTCCAGCCGGGGCCCCTGGAGCGAGATCGCCAGCGACTCTCCCTTCCACCGCAACTCCCCGGTTGTTTGGGCGTCCAGCCCGGGGCCCTGGATCCGCAGGTCGGACGCCGCCAACCCCTGGTCGTTCACCTCCATGAGCGACACGGAGAGATCCAGGGGGGACGGGATTCCGATCTCCTTCTCCCCGAGCCGAAGGGCGGGCCGTTCCAGGTGGAGGGTTGCCTCCGCCTGCAGGGATTTTTGAGACAGGACCCGCCCGCTGACCCTGCCCGAGGAGCGGGTGGAGATCTTCCAGGGCGTTTCGCCGGTCCCCGACCACCGGAGGAGGACGCTGTTGACTTCGCACACGAAACGGCCGTCGTCTTCCATCTGAACTGCGGCCTGAAGCTCACTGATGCTGTTCTCCGGGATCGGTTCCGGCGATCCGGGCAGGGGCTGCTCCAGGGCGCCGTCCCGGACGGAAGCCTCCATCCCTGTGAGGGAAAGCCACGCGGGCAGCGGGAGCCCGTGGAAACCTGGTGCGGGTGCCTCATCTTCATTCCCGCCGGCACCGGCTTCCGACTCGCTCCCGGCCGTCGTCTTCCCGGTGCCCGGCAGGAGCCGGCCCGCCACGCGGCCGGAAAGGCGGCCGGAGATCCGCAGGGGAGCCTCTCCGTCGTCCTGCCATTTCAGGTTCCCCTGTTCCAGTTCACACTGGAAGGAAAGCCCGGGATCCAGGCGAACCGAGGCCCGGGACAGCTGCAGGTCCAGGTCCGTCCCGTTTCCATCCTGCGGGGCGGGCAGCCGCACAGCTCCTTTTTCCACCGACACACTTGCCTCTTCCAGCTCCAGCCACGCGGGCAAGGGGGGGGGCGAATGTTCGTTCGGAGCCCCCTGCCCGTCTGTCTGTTCCTCGGCCTCTGGAAGAAACCGGCCCGCCGCGTTTCCGGTCACCTTTGCGGAAACGCTCCAGCGGCGCTCTCCAGCCGGGGGCCACTGAACGAGGCTGTTCCGGATGCGGCATTGAAAGGAGAGGTCGTCCCGGAGCAGGAACGAGCCCTGGATGTCCCGCACTTCCTCCGGGGGGGACCCCGGGCCGTGTTCCCCGGGCAGTCCCCCGTGCGCGCTTCCGTTGCGAATGCGCAGATCCACCCGGGTGAGCGCCAGCCCGGCCGGCAGGGGAACGTTCCCCGACAGGGTGGTGGACCCGGGTTCCTCGACGGAGGGATCCTCCCCCTCCGGATCGTCCTCTACCCACTGGATCCCGTACACAAGGGCCAGATCCACCCGGGGGGAATCCAGCAGGAGTTTGCCCCGCACCTCTCGCTCGAGGAGGGCCGGCAGAAAGGGGCGGAGCACCAGCCGCCGGGAGGTCAGGATCTCCGGTTCATCCTCTCCGTTTCCCTTGGCCAGGATCCGGAAGTTGTTCAGGGTGATCCCCAGGCCCCGGCCCCACGCCAGTTTCGGTTTGTCGAAGAGGACCCGGACAGGCAGGTCCCGGTTCAGCAGTTCCTGAACGGTTTTTTCATAGCGCTCCCAGGGAAGAAAGACGGCCGCGCACAAAGCGGCTGCGAGGACGGCTCCGGCCAGGACGGCCGCGGCAACCGAGCCCCACAATGCAATACGCTTCAACCGCATGACCGTTCTCCTGCTCGGACGTGGTCCCCGGAAACCTTCCCGGTTCCTCCCTTGACCTGTTCTTCTCAAGCAAGGTTCCGCGGGTTTTTCCAACGAAGGGAGTGTACATCACAAACAGGAGAAGACAAAAGCCCGTTCGGCATCCGAATGGATGGAATACGATTAATTGGGGACAGGCACCGATTTCCCTTTTTGGGCCTTAATCGGGCATTTGAAGAAATTGGTGCCTGTCCCCGATTTTTGGAGGTGCTTTTTCTAGGGAACCAGGACCACCTTGCCCAGATTCCTCCGTTCCTCGATGTAGGTGTGGGCCTTTCCGGCCTCCTCGAACGGGAAGGCGCGGTCCACGTGCGGGGTCACCCAGCCCTCCTCCACCCCCTGGAGCACCGCCTGCATCCACTCGTTCACCTTGGGGCCCTCGTTCCAGAGGTGGCCCATGTTCACGCCGAAGACCGCCTTGTTGGCGTTCATCAGGCGGAACGGGTGAAACCAGGGCGTTTGAACCAGGAGCCTGGCAAAGCGCGTCACGATGGCGCCGCGGGACTCGGTGACCGTGGACATGCCGAACATCCCCATGCGGCCCGTGGCCCGGAGCACCCGATAGCTTTTCTTCCAGTTCGTCCCGCCCATCGGGTCGGTGATCAGTTCCACGCCCCTTCCCCCGGTCAGCTCCAGGATCTTGTCGGCCCAGTCCCCGGTACGGTAATCGATGGGATGGTCCAGCCCCTTTTTTCGCAGGAAATCATGCTTGCCGGGGCTGGCCGTGCCGTATGTGACCGCGCCGATCTTTTTTGCGATCTCCAGGGCGGCCAGACCCACACCCCCGCCCGCGTTGTGGATCAGGACCGATTCGCCCTGTTTCAGCGACCCCATGACCACCAGCAGCTGGTACGCGGTGAGGTAGTTGACCGGTATCGCCGCGGCCTGCTCGAAGCTCAGGGCCGCGGGCTTTTCCGACACCTGGTCCACGGGAACGACCAACCGGTCCGCGTATCCGCCGAACCGCGTCAGGGCCAGCACCGGCTTCCCCTCCAGGGCCGGGTCCACCCCGTCCCCCACCGCCTCCACGTGGCCGGACACCTCGTAGCCCACAACACACGGCGGTTTCGGAGCGTCCGGATAGAGGCCTTTCCGGGCCATGATATCCGCGAAGTTGATCCCGGCGGCCTTCACACGGATGGCCACCTCTGCCTTGCCGGGGCTTTTGTCCTCTTTTTCCCGGATCTTCAAGACCTCGGGGCCCCCGCTTTTCGTAATAACGATCTGTCTCATGGAAAATCTCCGAATTCTATCTGTCAGGTTGTTGACCGGTATTCATCGCTTATCTGAATAGATGCAGCATGGGGGCCCCATGGGTCCCGGTTTTAAAAGATTTTTTTCATGATATCCGTACGTAAACCTCCCATCGAGAGTTATTTTCATTTAGGAACCCTGGTCCTTCGGGCCAGGTCCAACAGAAAGGCTGTGCCGTACATCCTCTTTGTCATCCCCGCCCCGGATCCAGTCCGGGACAAGCTCCAGCGGGGATCCAGGCGCGGCTTTGGGGGGGGATGTCAACGAGGGGCCTCACCACCCAACCCCTGGATTCCCGCTTCCGCGGGAATGACGGATCTTCAGGGAGACGTAGAGATAAAAATCAAAGGAGGGCCTGTACGTTTCTGAGTGCGGTTCCGGATTCCGGTTCACCGTGCAGCGGTTATGGAAAAAGCTATATGATCCGGGCCGTCAAGTGCCCACGGTGCCGAGAATCAAGCGGATGATCTGCTCCAGGGTGCATTCCGGACAGGCGTTCTCCTGCGGTTCACGGGGTTCCGCGGACAGGGCGATCCCGCCCGTGTCCAGGATGAGCCGTTCGGGGCGGTCCTCACTCTCGGTCCAGGCTGTCCAGAACGGCAGACCGGGGTCCCCTCCTTTGTTGGGGTCGCCGGTCCAGGCAAACCGTGCAAGATAGTCCATCATGGCCCGCGAGAGTGTTTCCCTTCCCTCCCGGTTCTCCCGGTTCCAGGCAAAACAGGTAAGGCTCGACCTGTCCGGGATGAAGTTTCCGAACCAGAACGGAAGGTCCAGGGCGTGGGCCGCCCCCATGAAGAACTGGAACGGTTCCGGCTCCTCATCCCAGAGAAACTTGTACGCGTAAACCTCCTTCTGGTGTCGGGACAGGATTGCCGCGGAGTTGTCCACGCCGTATCCCTGAAACACCAGGTTTCCCAGCGAGGCAATCGGCTCGTACACGAACATGACGGGCCAGAGCAGGGGATCCAGGAACGCGCTCAGGTCGAACTCCGGACGGTCCGGGTCGTACGTCTGGATGAGATCCCACATGTCGGCCGGGGCCACCAGGAACAGGGGCAGGAAGAGTTTTAACTCCTCGGCCGTGCACCCCAGGATCATGGGGACGTGCTCGTAGGCTCCCGAGTTCAGGCTGTTCAGGCAGTTCCCGGGGATGACGGCCCCGTCCTCATAAACCCCCAGCAGGGCCGGAATGTTGAGGAGCATGTCCATGCCCAGCCCGGTGGGGCCCCCGTTGTCCGGCGGAAACAGGTCGATCAACGGCCGGGACCTCAAGTACCCCCGGATCCACGCGTCTTCCTTCCCGGCGGCGAACACCTCCGCCTCCTGCAGGTCGTCTGCCAGTCCGTCCTGGACCAGGAGCCGGTGCAGAACCAGCGCTCCCCTCCGGTCCGCGCTTTCCATGGGGCACGACCAGGGGAGCCCGCTGTGGATGACGGCCTGGTGAAACAGGCCGGAGGCCAGGGGGGAGCACAGAAGCGAATACGTGTTGATGGCGCCCGCCGACTGCCCGGTGAGGGTAACGTTGCCCGGGTCCCCGCCGAACGCGGCGATGTTGTCCCGGATCCACGTCAGGGCCCGAATGAGATCCAGGGTCCCATAGTTCCCTGAACCGTCCAGGGGATCGCCTTCCCGCAGGGCGGGGTGGGCGAACCAGCCGAGATAGCCCAGCCGGTAGTTTACGGTGACGAAGATCACATTGGCCCGGGATGCAAAGTGGGCCCCGTCGTAGATGCTCAGGTCGGACCGCCCGATGAAGTTGGCCCCCCCGTGAATGAAAACATAAACGGGTAGTCCCGTCTCTTCGGTCCCGGGGCGCCACAGGTTCAGGTACAGGCAGTCCTCATCCCCGGCGAGCCTCCCGTCTCCCCAGAGTTCCCCGAGGCTTTCCCGGCCGGTCTCGGAGATGTAGTTTCCGTACTGCGGGCAGTAGCTGCAGAAGGCGTCCGCTTTCCGCACGCCCTCCCAGGGTTCGGGTTCCCGCGGAGCCCTCCACCGGAGGTCTCCCACCGGCGGGCGTGCGAACGGGACCCCGAGCCAGGCCAGGGTGTCGTGGCCGGAGGCGATCCCTTCCAGCTGCCCGTACCGGGTGGTGATCAGCTGCGATTTACCGCCTGCTTCGTCCGGTAGCCGGTCAGCGGGTCCCGGGGCCGGGGAGCCGGCGCAACCGCCGAGGAGAAGGGACGCGAACAAGGCCGTCATGAATGCGCGGTGCGTCCATTCCCGCATGGGAGCCTCCTTTGCCGAAAGCGTGCGGCCTCGTCGCCTCTGGGGAACAGCTGTTTGACGTGCAACACGATCATAATCGGCAGGGGAATGGATTTCAACCCCAATTTTTCAGAGCCGGCGGCGCAGGATGATCCGGTTTCAAGGGGGCATAGGTTTCAGGGGGGTATAGGTTTCAAGGGGGTATAGGGTTCTGGGGGCATACAAAAAGAACGTCCCCTGCCGCGGTGTTTGGCGGCAGGGGACGGGAAGGGTCGGTCAATTTGCAGGACAGGGGTCGTGGAGAGGGAAGAACCTATTCCTCTTCTTCAAGATCGCCATCCTCGAAATCTTCCAGGTCCGCCTCCTTGCTTGCTTTTCCGCCCTTCTTCTTGGCGGCGGTTTTCGCGTCCAGTTCCTCCGGGTCCATGTCCAGCTGAACGTTCAGGTCCGGAGACTCCAGGATCTGGTCGAACGCCTCTTCTTCCGAAACACCGGCGGCGGGAATCTCTTCCTGTTCTTTTTCCGACAGGGGAATCTGTTCCACCAGACCGGCGGCGATTTCCCGGAGCGCGGTGACGGTGAGTTTGTCGCCTGTTTTCTGCACCAGGGGCTTGCTGCCCTGCTGGAGTTGACGGGCACGGCGGACCGCCGCGTGGACCAGTGCGAACGGGCTGGTGATGTGCTCCAGGCAGTCTTCTGCGGAAATGCGGGCCATGGTTCCTCCTCCTAGAATGTACAGGTCAATCCCACATAATAATACGTTTCAACTAGAAAATAAAGCGGGAATATGATTTTATGGAGACATTTCATTCAGCGAAGGGTACATGTTCCGGCAGGTCCTCCCGTCCAGGGAACGGTACCACTGTGTTATGTTCAGGAACGAGAGAGGTGAGCGGTCATCCCGACAGGCAACCCGTGCGGGAAGGAAGGGACGAGCGACGATGCGAGACGAAAGGCTGAGGGTGGGGGTGGTATTCGGCGGAATATCCGCCGAACACGAAGTGTCCTGGGTTTCGGCCAGGAACGTGATCCGGGTCATGGACCGTGACCGGTACCGGCCCGTTCCGGTCCTTATCGATCAGGAGGGGCACTGGTTTCTGGTGGAGGTGGAGCGGCTGGATTCTTTCACGTTCCAGGAGAGCGGGGGGCCCGGGCCGGTGCCGCCGGAGCAGAGGGTCCTCCTGGATCCCGAGGGTGGGAAAATCCGCCTCGTGGACCGGGCCACCGGTCGGGAGATGGATGTCCTGGACCTGGTTTTCCCCCTGGTGCATGGGACCTGCGGGGAGGACGGCACCCTCCAGGGACTTTGCAAGCTGTTTCAGGTTCCCTTTGTGGGCCCGGGAGTTGCGGCCTCGGCCACCTGCATGGACAAGGAGATCATGAAGCGCATCCTGCAGGACCAGGGGGTTCCCGTGGCGGACTTCATCTCGCTGGTGGAGGAAGATGCGGCAGCCGTGGATCCGGGACGGATCGTGGAACGGCTCGGCCTTCCCCTGTTCGTCAAACCGGCGAACATGGGAAGCTCCGTGGGGATCTCCAAGGCAAAGAACCAGGAGGAATTGAAAAAGGCCATCGTATACGCGTTCCGTTTCGACGAAAAGATCATCATCGAGGAGAGTGTCCAGGGAAGGGAGATCGAGTGCTCGGTCCTGGGAAACAAGACACCCGAGGCCTCGGTCCCCGGTGAGATCGTCCCCCGGCATGAATTCTACTCCTATCAGGCCAAGTACCAGGACCCGGAGGGGGCCGAGCTGAAGATCCCCGCCGAGCTGGATCCCGGATCGGCGGAAAAGGTCCGGGAGCTTGCCTTGAAGAGCTTTACGGCCATGGAGTGCGAAGGGATGGCCCGGGTGGATTTCTTTGTCCGGCAGGACGGAAGCGTCCTGATCAACGAACTGAACACCATACCCGGGTTTACCGACATCAGCATGTACCCAAAACTCTGGGAGGCCAGCGGCGTCCCGTGCGGCGAACTTGTGCACCGGCTGATCCAGCTGGGCCTGGAGAGGTACCACCGGGAGATTGGTAAGAGTCACGATCGGGACGGAAAACAATCCCTCCACGAACCGCTTCCTTGAACCGGATCGAGTCTGCATCCATGACTTCAACGACCGACGGGAAAAAGGGGTCCGGAGGCCGGCGGCCCGGCCGACCGGCGAAAAAAAAGTCTTCGTCCCGACCGGCGAATCGTGGGGCCCGGAAGACCTCCGACGGTAAAACCAGGGCACCGAACCGCGGGAAGCAGGCGGCCGGGACCCGGTCTCCGCGACGAGGCCGGGGGAAGCCTGCCGCCCATGACCCGAAGCTGGAAGCGGTTCTCTCCCGGATCGGGGTTCCCGAGCCCACACCCTTTAAGCCGGACCCGTTCCAGACAAAGTCGCTGCGCCAGGTCCGAAAGACCGATGTCCTGGTTTCCGCCCCCACCGGTACCGGAAAGACCTGGATCGCCGTGGAGGCCATCCGCGAATGCCTGGGCGCCGGGGGCAGGGCCTGGTACGCCTGTCCCCTCAAGGCCCTGTCCAACGCCAAGTTCGAGGAGTTCTCCGGGATCTTCGGTGCCGAGGGGGTGGGGATCCTCACCGGGGACCGAAAGGAAAACCCTTCGGCCCCCCTTCTCGTGGGAACCACGGAGATCCTGCGGAACCAGCTCTACGACACCATGTCGGAAAAGACCCCGCTTGCCTGTGACCTGGTGGTGCTGGACGAGGCGCATTATCTCGGGGAATCGGACCGCGGCGTGGTCTGGGAAGAGACCCTGATCTACATGCCGCCCGAAACGCGCCTCCTGCTCCTGAGCGCCACCATCCAGAATACCCGTGAGATCGCGGACTGGCTCACTTCGATCCGCGGCACGTCCTGTTCGGTGGTCACCTCCTTTGAGCGTCCCGTAAAGCTGTACCCCCTGTTCCTGTACCCGAACGACCGGATCGGGATGCTGAGCGGAAAGAAGGGCCTCTCCCGGGACGTGGCCGGATATCTCCAGGCCCAGGTCCGGAAAAAGGGGCGGTGGAGGGGCGGTCCTCACGCCTGGGACGCCAGCCGCGTCATCGAACCGTTGAGAAGGTACAACCTGCTTCCCGCCATCTTTTTCCTGAAATCCAGGGCGGAGTGCGACCGGGCCGCGGCCAAGTGCCGTCCGGTGACCCGCTCCCCGGAAGAGCAGGCCTCCTTTGAGAGCGACCTCGAAAGGTGCCTGAAGCGGTTTCCGTACCTGAGAAAACACCGCGCCCTCCCGGAGCTGGTGGAGAGCCGCGTGGCCTCCCACCACGCGGGTCAGCTCCCCTTCTGGAAGGTCCTGGTGGAACAGATGATGCTGAAGGGGCACCTGGACGCCATCTTCGCCACCTCCACCGTGGCCGGCGGAGTGAACTTTCCCGCGCGCACCGTGGTGCTCGTGCAAAGCGACCGCTTCAACGGCAAGGAGTTCCAGGAACTCTCGGCCACCGACCTGCAGCAGATGATCGGCCGCGCCGGGAGACGCGGAAAGGACGAGGTGGGGTTTGCCCTCGTGGTGCCTGGCCCCTACCAGGACGCCCGGCTGATCCACGAGCGACTGCTGTCCCCGCCGGACCCGATCGAGAGCCAGATCCGGATCAACTTCTCCATGACGCTCAACCTGCTGCAGTCTCACACCCCGGAAGGGGTCCGGGTGCTCATCGACCGTTCCCTGGCCGCCTTTCAGCAGTCGTCGCGTTCCGGGAAATCCGCGGTGGAGGCGGAGGAGGGCGGCGGCCGGGGCCGGGCCGGGAAGGCACGGCGCCGGGACATCTGCGAGGCCCTCTGGGAGGACTTTCGGCGGCGTCTGGCTTTTCTCAAGGAAACCGGGTTCGTAGACCCGGAGGACCGGCTCACCTGGGAGGGAAGGTATGCGGCCCAGCTGCGCCTGGACCATCCTCTCCTGGTGTCCGAGGCGATCCGGAGCGGTGTGTTTGAAGGGATCGCGCCGGAGGCCCTGGCCGGTATGATCGCCACCTTCGTGGTGGAAGGGGAGCGGCGGGACGAACCGGAGGGGATCCTGCGGGTTCAGAGCCGGGAACTCACCCAGCGGGTGAACCGGATGAAACGGGAGCTGAAGAACCTTCTGCGGGCGCTGAAACGGGGCGGTTTCGACACCCCGGAGATCCCCGTGTGGCCGGCGGTGGCCGTGTACCTCTGGGCGCAGGGGCTTTCCTGGGAGGGGCTGATCCGTGCCATGGGCATGGAGGAAGGGGACATGGCCATGATGATCGTTCGCACCGCAGACCACCTCAACCAGATCCAGGGACTGCGGGGGTCCCACCCGGATCTGAGCGACCGGGCCCGCGAGGCCGTTCCCCTGATCCTGCGCGAGCCGGTGTGGATCTGACACATGAAGAAAACCGATCTTTCCAAGCCTGTGGCTGAAGCCGGGCCCTCCCCGGCCGCCGGGGACGTGCGCTGCTTCGTTGCGTTCGAGGACTCCGAGAAGCTTTGGGAGAACTCCGGACAGTTCATCCGCAACATGCGTGCGGGTGTGGAGGCTTCCCAGATCCCGTTGCTGGTGGAGGTCATGCACGACTTCCTGGACGAGGTCCTGGACGTGTTCGTCCTCCGGCCCATGGAACGGCTGCACCTGACGCCCGCCGCCCAAAAGACAGTGGACGTCACCGTGGCCACCGTGAAGAAGAGTTGTCACTTCCTGTCCCGGAAGATCCTGCAACGGCTCGCCAACGAAGATGTCCGGGACCTGGCCGAGTACATGGACGAACTGGTCCGGGTCCTGCCGGGCCGCGGGGGGCGGCCCGCAGGTCACACGGCCCTTCCCATCTCCGGGAAGCTGGCACAGGAGATGAACCGGATAACAAGTGATCTTCATCGGGAAGACCCTCCGGACTGCATCCAGGGGGTCACGGATGCCCTGCTGGAACTCCTGGATGTGGCTGTGGATTGCCTGTACTCGAAGCCCCTGTCGTGCCTGCGCGTGGGTGCCGTGGCGAGAAAAATCATCCACGTCAACTTCCTGACCGTCCACAAGGTGCTGAAAACGGCCTTGGTCAAGCTGGTTCCGCATTTTTCCGTTGAACAGCTCCGTGCCGCGTCCGGCTACTTCCAGGGACTGATCGTCTCGGTCCCGGACAGCCGGCTGGAGGAGTTGAAAGATCTCAAGGGGAAGATCGATATCGAGATCGACCTGAACCGGTCTCGAGGGCGAAAGGCTTGATGAAAAGAAACCTCATCCCGATCGTTATCGTGGCCCTGTGCCTGGCTGCCTGCGGGGGCGAGGCCCCGGAGCCGCGTGCCCCGGACCGGTCCCCCAACATCGTGCTGGTGATGGCCGACGACCTGGGGTACGGAGACCTGGGCTGCTACGGGCAGGAGAGGATCCGGACCCCGAACATCGACCGGCTGGCCGAACAGGGGGTTCGGTTCACCGACTTCTACGCGGGCTCCACGGTCTGCGCGCCCTCCCGCAGCGTGCTGATGACCGGCCTGCACACGGGCCATACCTGGATCCGGGGCAACCGGGACGTGTTTCCCATGGGCCAGGAACCGCTTCCGCCGGGGACCGTCACCCTGGCCCGGATGCTCCGGGAGGCGGGTTACCGGACCGGCCTGGTGGGCAAGTGGGGCCTGGGCGGGCCCGGTTCCACAGGCACACCGGAACGGCAGGGCTTCCACGATTTCTTCGGGTACCTGTGCCAGCGGCACGCGCACAACTACTATCCGGAATTCCTGTTCCGCGGCGAGGAGAGGGTTCCGTTGGAAGGGAACGTGCTGCCGGAACCCAAACGGCCGGACGGGTCGGGACACGCGGTGGAGAAGGCGGTGTACAGCCACGACCTGCTGGTGGATGAGGCGCTGTCGTTCATCCGGCGGAACCGCAACCGGCCGTTTTTCCTGTACCTGGCGCTCACCATCCCCCATGCCAACAACGAGGCCTGGTGCCAGGGCATGGAGGTCCCGGACCTGGCCCCCTACGGGGACGAGCCCTGGCCCGCGCCCCAGAAGGCCATGGCGGCCATGGTTACACGGATGGATGCGGACGTGGGGAGGATCACGGCGCTGCTCCGGGATCTGGGCCTGGACGAGGACACGCTCCTCCTGTTCACGTCGGACAACGGGCCCCACGCGGAGGGATGCAACAATCCGGCCTTCTTCGAGTCGAGCGGCCCGTTCCGGGGGATCAAGCGGGATCTCTACGAGGGCGGGATCCGGGTACCCATGATCGCGTATTGGCCCGGTCACATCCCGGCGGGGCTCGTCTCCGGACACGCGGGCTACCTGGGCGACGTGATGGCCCTGGCCGCTGAGATCGCGGGTGTCGCGGCCCCCTCGAACCTGGACAGTGTAAGCTTCCTGCCCGCGATCCTCGGACTTACGGAGGATCAGCGGGAGCACCCGTTCCTTTACTGGGAATATCGAGGGATCCTGTCGTCCGCCCAGGCCCTGCGGTGGGGTTCATGGAAGGCGGTGCGCCGGCCCATGCTGGACGGATCCGTGGAGCTGTACGACCTGGCCCTGGACCCGGGTGAGCGGGAAGATGTGGCCCCCCGGCATCCCGGGGTTGTTGAGGAGATCCTCCTCCGGATGGAGCAGGCCCACGAACCCTCCCCCCTGTGGCCGGACCCCTGAACGGGCCGAACCCGGCCGCGGTTTTTCACAGGACCCATTCCGCAACGCTCCTTTTTCTCAAGGCAAACCTCCTTTTCAACCGATCTGTTAGGTTACAGGATCCACGGGGCCGTTCGTATGGATTTCCTGTGAGCCGGGATCCGTTCGGAATTCGCTGTCTTGACCTGTTGTCTGTGATTGATAAGGGGCAAACATGGAAAGGGATGACAAGAAGGGGCGTTCGGTCACACCCGAAACAACCGGCCGCCAGGACGGGAATGCCGGTTCACCGGGAATAACCCGGAGAACGTTCCTCGATGCAGCCACCGCCGCCGTGGGCGGCGGACTCGTGGCCGTGCACCTTGGCACGAGCGGCTGTGGCGAGAGTGCAGCCCGTGCGGATCCCGGCGGCGATGCTGTTGATTACCTGCCATCGCCGGTCGTGGATTTGCACACACATGTATCGCCGAACTCAGGTTCGTTCCGGGATCAAGCCCTGATGAGCATTGTGAACAACTGCTTGAACGCCACGGACGTGGGAAACGGAATCCAGGTGGTTACCTACGAAGGAATCAGCTGCATGAAATGGCCCGAACTCATGGACGATGTGCACCGTTTCATGGAGGTGTCGGGCGAGGGGGGCGTGACACTCAACCTGGTGAGTTTCTCCATGGAACTGGAGCTGATCAGCAGGTGCCTGCAGCTGGATGACCCTGAGGATAAAATCCTCACCGAAAAATTCAACGATGCCATGTACGGCATGAGCCAGTTATATCCTGACAGGCTGGCGACCATGGCGATGGTCAACCCGTTCAATCCACACAGTGTCGACGAGTGTATTCGATGTTCCTCGGAACGGGGAACAAAAGGGATCAACATCAATTCGAACTGGAAGGGCGCCCTGCTCGATGACCCGGTGCTGGAACCCTTCTGGCAGCATGCCGCCGATTCAGGCGAACCCGTTTTCATTCATCCTCCCTACCTGCCCGCGTGCGGCAACATGGGTGCGTACAAACTCGAGGAAACCCTCGGCCGGCCCGTTGACTACACGATGGCGATACTTCGCATGATCATGTCGGGTGTGTTCGACCGGCACGAGGAACTGAAAGTCGTTGCGTGTCATATGGGAGGGCTGTTGCCGGTCACGATTAACCGGGCGGACTTCGGGTACGAACTGGGATACACCGGGCTGCCCGAGGGCCAGGCAGCTGTCTGTGAATACCCGCCGAGCCGCTATCTGCAGAGAAACCTCTACGTGGATTGCATGGGCTTTTCGGCACCCTGCATGCGGTTGTCTCTCGAAATGTTCGGTGTAGATCGCATCCTGTTTGGAAGCGACTTTGCTGCCGTGCCCACAAGCCCCATAGAGCATATCAACATGCTCAAGACGCTGGGGTTGAGCCAGGAAGAACTGGAGAAGATTCTCTGGAAGAACGCGGATACGTTGTTCAAGCTCGGCATCTAACCTTCACATGTTGATCCAAAGGTAGACCCAGCCCACACAGCCCCCGGCGGTGAGCGCCTGAGAGATCACGAACGGAATAATGAATTCACGAAATATTTTTTTTTCCTTCTTCATCTCAGTGTCCTCCTCTTTTCAGGGGTTTCTCCAGGGTACGAATTCAACCAACACCGGCAAACAACACCGGCAACCCGGGGCGATCCTCAAGATTCGCCCTCCTCGACGGGTTCCATGCGGGGTGTGACACGGGGGTCCGAAGACGGCTTCCCGGCGGTCTCTGCATGGTGAGGCTTTCTCTTCTTGTCCGGCAGCGTTCGGCGGACCTTCTCCTTGACGCGCATGATATCCTTTCGCCTGTCGTCCAGGAGCCTGTCCCAGCGGCGAATTCCGTCCTTCAGTTGATGCGTGTGGTTCTTGAGTTCTTTGATCTTGTCCGTCATGCGGGCGAGCCCTTCCAGGACCTCTTCTCCTTCCAGACCGGAAGACCCCTCCTTGATCGAGGTCAACAGCCTGAACAGGTCGACCACCTCCTTGATATCTTCCAGCTTGTACCCGAAGAGCTGCAGGTCTTTGATAGACTGAACAATGTAGACGTAATCTTTCTGGTAGAGCCGGAAGCCTCCTTCGCTCCGGGTGCTCGGAGCGATGATTCCTTTCTCTTCCCAGTGCTTGATGGTTCGGACGCCGACGCCTGCCTTCTCCGCCAACTCGCCCACCGTCAGGTAGAGGCCCCGGGTGCCCCTTCCCCGCCTGGTGCCGGGTACACCGACCCTTTCCACGATCTTCTTCACTTCCGCGGATCCGTAACCCATGCCCAGCAGCTGAAGCACCTTGGTGACTTCGGTGAGCTTTTCCTGCCCGTAATAGGGCACCTCTCCCGCCGTGAGCCCCGAGGGTGAGAAGAGGCCCTCTTTTTCAAGGCTCTCGATCCTCTCCTCAGATACCCCGGCCGCCCTGGCAAGTTCTGTTCTTTCGTAGACCTCTTGTTCCATGTGTTCTCCTCTTTTCCCATACGTTTGCAGCCATGTTTAAACATGACAGTAAACGTATAGGTCGGATTTGTCAAGAAAAATCTTGAATTTATTTTTAACAATCAGAATTCGAAAAGATTTTCGAGACAGATATCTTATATATCTATCTGATTCTATTGGGTTTATATTGCTGGTGCCGTGTTCGGCGATTATTGTGTGTCATGCCAGAAACGGGGTTGTTTAAGGGTCCGCTTTAGGATAGTTCTGGTCGAAAAATACCGGAAACGGGAGGAAGGGTCGACCGGGGAGATCCTGACAGCTCAAGCTGTCCCGGAGGAGTGAGTGCATTACGAGGAGGCCGGCTTGAGACGGACGCGAGTCGAAGGCCGCGTCCGAAGGGGTTATCAGCCGAGAGGATCGTGGTTCCCTGGGAATCGATCCAGAAGGGGCTGTGGGCGCCCCGTACGGATTACAGCATATGGTTTGTGTGATCCTGTGCGACCATGTCCCCGCAATCCATCCCGCTCTGGCAGGCCAGTTCGGTTCCGACCCCCCTGGCCATTCCGGCGCAATCTCCGGCAAGGTAAAGTCCCTTTACCGGTGTGTGGTGCCCCGGTCGATGGATACGCACTTGATCTGCGCGCTGCCCCGTGGAGATGGCCGAACCGTTGCTCTTTCCGATCCAGTTGGCCAGTGTTGAGACAGACCAGGTGTCACAGAAAATGACGTTCTTCTTCAAGCCCGGAACCATCTGATGGAGCGCATTCATCATGCCGCGGATCCAGACATCCTGGCCTTCCTTGAGCGGCACGTTCAGCGTAGGGGCGACGGCTACCGCTGTGATGATCTGGCATCCCTTCGGCGCCAGGTCCGAATCGAAATTTGTGGGGACAGGGGCATAGATCGGGATCAAATCGCCTTGAACCCCCTCTTTCATCCGGTTGAAGGTGGAACGAACGAATTCGTCGTCGAATACGCCGTCATATTTGAGCGGTATTCCGCCAATCAGGGAGCCCGCCTTGATGAGTTTTTTCTTGACGGCGATTTTTGCCTGTACGGCCGTCCAGGACGGCTTGATCCCTTTTATTCTGTCGGTATAGGGACGAGGGAAATACTCGTCCCCTGTCAGGCGGAAAACGGTGTCGTAGGCAGTCGTGGTGCTGATCACCGATCTGGCCGAGAGATATTCTCCCTCCTCCGTGATTACGCCGCGTACCTGATTGTCCGAGACGTCGATTCTCTTCACTCCCGTATTCAGGCGGATTTCGGCTCCGTGGTCCCTGGCTCCCTGGAGAAACGTCATGGGGACGACCGAGGCCCCGCCCTTGGGATAGCTCAAGTTGTCTTCCCAGAGGAGCTTCTGCAGGTTCCAGATCGATTCACCTGCCGAGGCCTCCCAGGGAGGCAGAATGAAGAAAAGACCAAGCAGCCCACCGACCATCGTACGGACCTCGGAATTGTCGGTATAGCGGAACATGAACTCTTCAATGGTCGTATGGTCCAACGCTTCGATCTCTTTGGGACTCATGAATGCAATGGCAAGGAACAAGCGCATGATAGCGGGGTAATGGATCGGATGGATCCCGATCTGCCGGATGACCCTGGATCCTGTAACCATTCTGCCGATGATATTCTTCGGCATAACCACGTCCACATTGATCGCTTTGACCTGAACCGTTTTTCTCGTTTGACAGAAGTCGATGGGATACCCCATTCCCAACCGCTGGGTCAGCTTGCCGAACGGTCCCTTGTTGCCGCGGATGAACAGATGCGTACCGGTATCCATCCGGAAGCCCTGTTTGTCGTAATAGGAGCAGTTGCCGCCCGGGCGCGGGTTTTTTTCCAGGATCAGCGTCTTGAGTCCATGGAGTGCACAGATTGCACCGCTTGAGGACCCACCCAGGCCGGTTCCGATTACGATCACGTCCCAGGGAGGGGTTTTTGAGTC
>CAYTRL010000011.1:0-6523 GCA_964439795.1 uncultured Thermodesulfobacteriota bacterium | reverse complement strand
GCGGACCCCTTCGATCCGTTCCTCCGTTGCCTCGGCCCTTTCCTGTTTGCTTCTTCTTGTGCTCTCCTCCGCCATTTTGTGGATTTCCCGGACATGGTGCAGGTGTTTTGGAACGCTGCGGGTGCCAACATGTTTCTTTTCAAGATAGTCGTGGAGATAGATGGCACTCTGAGACGCCAGTTCCGTGGCGAACTGCCCGCGCCCCACGTCGGCACCCACATAGTAAAGCCCGGGCAAAGGGGAAACGGGTGAAGGCCTTCTGTCACTCACCTGATCGATCGTCTGGGATACACCCACAGCGTCCCCGACCAGGCGCCCCGAGGCGCGTGCGATGTCGTGGGGGGTGGAAACATCGCAGAAAATCGAATGTTCCCGGAGCCCCGGAAACGCGTCTTCCACCTGGCCCTGCAAGGCCTCCACCCATTCGGTCCAATCCACTCTTTCCGGTTCAACCGCGGGTCCTCCCGAAATAATTGAAACCACTTGCTTGCCTTCCGGCGCAAGGGCGGGGTCGATGTTGGAGGGTGCGACAAACATCGTGGGAAACCTGTTCGGGATCCTCCCGCTCATCATGTCTTCTGCCACACGGTCCAGCTTGTCGGGTATATCCCCCCCCCAGTAATACTGTGTGACGGGACGATCAAGGGCGTATTTCAGGCTGATGCCTCCGTAAGAGTATTTCAGGGAATCGATCTTCCGGAGATAGGATGCGTTGAAATGTTCCCGCCCGACCAGCTTCTGGACCGTTTCCCGTATGCCCGCATTGCTGATCACATGGGAGGCTGAAACCGTTTCCCCGTCCATGACCACGCCCGCAGCCTTGCCGTTCCTCACCAGAATTCTGTCTACAGGGGACCGGGTCCGTATATCGCAGCCGAGTCTTTTCGCGGCCCTGAGGAACGATTTCGGGATTGCCGAGATGCCCTCTCCGGTGACGGGATATCCGATGTTGAAAATGTCCCATATCCCGGCCTGCATCACCCGAATCAGCTCTCCGGCGGAAGCCTCCATGTTCATGGCGCCGAACCCGACAGTGGCCAGGCCGCCGAAAAACGAATGAGAAAACTCACAGGAAGTGTACCGATTGAGAAAGGTATGAATATCCACATGGTCCAGTTTGTCGATCATCCTGCGGGGCATGACCATGACACTCAGGCAGAAGCCGGCCAGTTGAACCATCTCCATTGAAGACAACCCGTAAGCCGAAAATTGTCGGAGAAAGCCCGGCGTCAGAACCTGGGCCCAGAAATTGGGAACAAACTTTACCGGAATCCCCCCGACACTGGATATCGTGGGCCAGAAGGTGCAATGGGAGAACCTTGGTATGAGATCCTTGCATCCGGCGATCCGCAACACCTCTCCATGCGGCCCTTTTTCGCATCGCATGACGATGTGGCCGTGATCCAGCTTGAACCCTTCCCGTTCATAGGTGGAGGCCTTGCCGCCGACATAGCGGTTTTTTTCCAGCAGGAGGGTCTTCAGCCCAAGATGACTTGTCAGGGCCGCGGCTGCGGCTCCACCACAACCGGAGCCGATAACGATGGCATCGTACTGTTTTCTCATAAGGTCATTCCCGCGCGGTAGTTTTTCAAGGTTTCCCCCTGATCCCGTCCTTTCCTGACGGTTTGGATCTCTCCTTTTCAGAAAAAGTGACACTATCATGCAAAAACGTCACCTAAAACTACGCCAGGACATGACAATTGTCAAGAAAAAATTGACATTTGCCCATTCAAGTGTCATTTTCTTTGATGTTTACACTGAGAAAGGGTGGAAATGGGGAGATCGGAGGGGATCTTGGAATCCTGATGCAGGCATCAAGGTCGAAGGTCTCTTGTCTGATCGGGATCCAATTCTGGATTGGGGGAGCCTGAAATGAAACATGAAGAACGAAAACGCCAGATCATGGAGGTCGGGCTCGACCTGTTTGCCCGCCGGGGTTACTACAATACCTCTGTGGCGGACATTATCCGTGAAATAGGCATTGCCCGCGGAACGTTCTATAGATACTTCATCGACAAGCAGGATCTGTTCAACTACATCATATCGCAGAACATAAGCACCGGGATGGCTGTATTGCCCCATCTTCCCATCGACCGTCTCCTGCCTTCGGAAGAGATTGAACGGAGAATCATCAGAGGCTTTCAGGACTTCCTTGATCTGCCCACGTCACGCAACTTCGTAAAACTTGTCATGGAGACCATGGGATCGGAAAGAAGCTTGCTGGAAATGGTCCTCGGGTTCAAGGATTTCTTCATAAAGGGCCTCAGCAACTACTTCAGCATAGCCCAGCAGAAGGGTCTATTTCGAGACAGGGATCCGGAAATGTTGTCTTTTTTCCTGCTCGCTCTTCTCAAAGAAACCTTTTTTCAGTGGGCTATTTACAATGATTTCAGAGACTTGAACAAACTCGTGCACGAACTCATCTCCCTGATCGTACACGGACTGCCGGATCTTTCAGAAAGAAAGGCACCGTAGGCCGTTTGGAAGGTGACATGCGAGTGTCGATATGTCATTTTTTTGTGTCTTTTTCCCCTGATACGGAGTTGAGCGCATGGCCATCGGAGATTTTCCCGGGATCCCGCAGAAGTACATTCCAAGACTCCGCGTATTGATGGAGAAACTGGACAATCATGAACTGACCATGAAAGAAATCGGCGGTCATGCCCTTTCCTCCCTGGGAAGGGTTCGGATTGATTCAGAAGGGATCAGCATTCAGGGAGATTTCGGTTTCATCCGGTTCGAGCCATCCGAATTCAGGGCGCTTGTCGATTCTTTACTGAACGTGATCGACTATCTGCCCATGCTCAAAGACAAGGAGTTGCTGATCAAGTTCGGCGAAGAGATCTACCGGATCAAGCTGGGACTGCGAACGAAGATCCTCCCGGCAGGCGTGTGGGAGTTGAGCGAAGAGGGAACACCGGGCATAGAAATCATCAACGGCATGACCGCCGCAACGAGCCTCTTGTCCTACCTGATCGGGGACATGGACGGCGTCGTTGATTTGAAGGAAAAGGGGTTCAAGATCTATCGCCTTGAGGAATTCGTGGGATGGTCGGTCGACTGGGAAGCGTTTTCTAAGTTTATCAATATGGCCGTCCCCGCGTTGGTGCTGACAACGAAGGGCGTTGCGGACAGGGTCCAGGGCCCGGCGATGCAATTGTGGGACGAACTTCTTACAAGATGCGGTGTCTGAAGGTGCACGCAATGGTAATGGTGGCCGAATTCAAGTCGATTGTGGGCGATGGATCTGTGATGAATCAAACAGAGATTCTGGAGGGATACGCGAAGGACCATTCCTTTGTCCCTCCCGCAAAGCCCTCCCTGGTCGTCCAACCCGGTTCCTCCGAGGAGATCCAGCGGCTGGTTTCCCTGGCAAGACAGAGGCGCTATCGACTGGTCCCGGTGAGTTCCGGCGCCCCAAGGTTCAGGGGCGACACCGTGCCTTCGGTGGATGGGGCCGTCATGGTGGATCTGTCCAGGATGAACAAGATCCTATGGGTCAACCGGCGCAACCGCGTTGCCGTGATTGAACCGGGCGTAACATTCGGAGAACTGCAAAAACCCCTCGAGGCAGAGGGGCTGCGCGGCATGATGCCCCTGCTTCCCAGAAACAACAAATCGGTGATCGGAGCCTTTCTGGAACGGGAACCGTTTACCGTTCCCAAGTATGCCTGGGACCTGGGAGATCCGGTTGCCTCTTCCGAGATGGTTTTCGGCGACGGGTACAGGATGAGATCGGGTGGTGGGGCCGGCCCGGCCCCCTCTCTGGAGGAGCAACGGAAGGTCGGCGGGGCTCACAAGCTTCCCCTGTCCCCTTTTACCATGGATCAAGAAGGATCGTTCAAGGTTCCCAGGGGAGTATGGCTATCTGCACCTGGATGTCCCTCCGCTGCGAACTGCTGCCGGAAACGGAACGGGCATTCTTCGTGGCGGCCGATACGCTTGAAGGAATCATCAAGGCGGCGTACCGGTTCCTGCACCTTCGACTGACGGATGAGCAGTATGTTCTCAACAACCTCTCCATTGCATGTTTGATGGAAAAGGATCCGAGGGAAATCCAGCGGATCCGAAAGAAAATCCCGCAATGGGTTCTGGTCGCGAGCATCGGGGGGATTGGAACGCTGGCAGAGGAGCAGTTCGCGTACAAGGCGGCCGATCTGAAAGAGGAGGCGGGGCGTCTCGGTGTTTCGCTGCTGGATGAGCTGGGGGGGGCCAAGGAAGAGGCGTACAGGCAAACGGTGGTGCGGAAGGGTTCCGAGGAGCCCTACTGGAAGATGCGCTACAAGGGCGACTGCAGGGAAATCTTCTTCCTCACCTCCCTGTCTCGAACGCCCGAGTTCATCGCGATGGCCCGGGAGTTGGCCGGGAAAAACGGCTTTGATGCCGAAAGCATGGGGGTCTACCTGCAACAGGTGATCCAGGGGACGGCCTGCCATTGCCAGTTCGATCTCTTTGAAAGCGAGAGGGACATCCCCAAAATCGAAGCCTTCTATACGGAGCTGAGCGAACGGATCTTTGAGATGGGCGGTTATTTTTCGAGACCGTACGGAATCTGGTCGGACCTTGCCTATAAGGACTGCGAGACCTTTGTGAAATATGCCCGGGGACTCAAGAAGATCTTCGATCCGGACCTGATCATGAACCCCGGGAAGGTCTGCTTTAAGGGGATGGCAAATGAGCCTTAAAGACTATCATTATGAAATGTCCCACTGTCACCGGTGTTCGTATTGCAAGTTCACGCCTTTTCAACTCACGAAAAGCCTCCGGTTTTCACAGAACTGTCCCTCCATCGGTTTTCGAAATTTCCACTCGTATTCGGCCGGAGGCAGGGTCATTCTCGGGCATTCCATCGTTTCGGGAAGGCTCCAGGAATACACGGAAACAATGAAACAGATCGTTTTCGAATGCACCATGTGCGGCGCATGCCAGGTACAGTGCCGAACCTATAACTACAACCTGAACCCCATGGAGGTCATGCAGGAACTCAGGGCCCACTTTGTGGAGCAAGGGGAGTTTGTCGACGAGCACATGATCATGATCGAAGGCCTGAAACGGGAGGACAACGTCTTTGGGGAACCCCGGGAAACCCGGGGGAACTGGGCGGAAGGTCTGGATGTCAAGGATATCAACACCCAGGAGGCCGATGTCCTGTTTCACGCCGGGTGCAGGGTCTCCTACGATGAAGATTTCTGGGAACGGGCCCGAAAGGCCGTACGGATTCTCAAGAAGGCCGGCATGGATGTGGGTATTGCAGGAAAATCGGAGTCCTGCTGCGGGGGCCGCGCGCATGAGACCGGGTTTACGGGGGAGATGCGCCGTTTTGCCGAAGATCTCGTGGGCCAGGTGAAATCGTCCGGAGCGACGATGCTGGTCACTCCGTGCGCCGACTGCTACGGAACGTTCAAGGGATGTTATCCTCTCATCGGCATGAAGCCGGATGTGGAAATCCTGCACATGACGGAGGTTCTCGATCGTCTCGTGCAAGAAAAACGGATCGAGTGGTCCCACGAGGTCCCCATGCGCATCACGTATCACGACCCGTGCCGCCTGGGCCGGAGAAGCGAGCCCGGCGAACCCTGGGAGGGAGAGTACCGGCGCCTGGAACCGCACATTTTCGCGCCGGTCCCGGAAAAACCGATCAAGCTGGGCCTGGATGGATGCTATGACCCGCCGAGGAACGTTCTGAAGTCGATCCCCGGTATTGAACTGGTTGAAATGGAACGAAACCGGATCCACAGCTTTTGCTGCGGCGCCGGTGCCGGCGCCCTGGAAGCCTTTGAAGATTTTTCCATTCATACCGCGACCGAACGGATGGAGGAGGCAATGTCCACCAAAGCGGATGCAATGGTTACGGCGTGTCCCTGGTGCGAACGGATCTTCAGCGACGCCGCGGAAAGCCACGGAATGGAGTTCCCGGTCTTTGATGTCATGGATATCGTGGCCAAGGCCATGGGAGGTGATTGATTTGTCACGGCCGATTTCGGAAGAGGCGTACAGAGAGCTGGAGCAGATCCTCGGAGTCGAAAACATCTCCACCGACCCGGGGGTCCTTGAAACCTACACCTATATGAACGGGTTGGCGCAGGGGATGCTCGGCTTCTATTGGGGCGTGAGACCGGTTTGTGTCGTCCTGCCGTCAAGCACGGAGGAGGTCCGGGGGGTTGTGGAGACGTGCGGTAAGCATGGGTTGAAGATCAAGGCCCACTCCACGGCGTGGTGGATGGGCGCCCTGGCGACTTGTCGGAACTGCGTGATCCTGGACATGCGGCGGATGAACAAACTGGAGATCAATACACAGGATGCGTTCGTGGTCACGGAGCCCTATGTCACCGCCGGGGTCACGCAGGTCGAAACCATGAAGCACGGGTACAATCCGCATCTTGTGGGTGCGGGGCCCAACGCCTCCAATCTGGCCAGCGGTACGAGCATGCAGGGGACAGGGGGGACGTCGGTCAGGACCTCCATGAACGAAAGGAACGTTCTGGCCGTGGAATGGATTACGCCCTCGGGCGACCTCCTGAGA
>CAYTRL010000010.1:0-32220 GCA_964439795.1 uncultured Thermodesulfobacteriota bacterium | reverse complement strand
CGTCTGGGATGGCTGCTCCTGCAGCACCTTTATTCTGTTCAGGTAGAAAATGAGGTTGGTATCCACATAGACACGAAGCAATTGGGTCAGCAGGAGAACGAGAGCGGCGCCAGCCAGAATTCGCAGGGACCTTCTGAAATAGGCATACAGCCCGGCGATCAATGCAAAGGTCAAGGGTACATGGATGGTGTCCACGGAAATCGTAATCTTTCCCTGCCGGGCAACGGTTCTTCGTTCGTTGGGAAGCCGGACCTGCTTCGCCACTGCGGCCAAGCAATCTTTGTCTCCGCACTTGACTTGCTCAACGGAGAATCCCCAGGTCCATGAAGCGAGTCTTCCGGCTGTGTGGGTCATGAACCGCACGTAACAGGGCGATACCCGGACCCACAGAATCAGCAGGAGTACATAGGCCGCGAGAAAGACAGCCACGGAAAGTATCAACCTATTTCTTTGAAGCATAATGAAGCCACACGGATAGGGTGACCAGGGCAAGGACAATCATCAACCCCTGGCCCACGTAGTAGTGAGCCACGTGGAAGTATTCCTCTATGTGGAAGTATTCCTTGAAATAGGCGCCACCGAGCGCAATGGCTGCGATACGCAGGACATTGGCGAACTGGAGGACAAGAAACCCAACGGCAATGCCCAGGGCCTTTGTTTTCAGCCTTGCCGGATAACAGATCACGGCGGCTGCGTATATAACAACCGCCTCCAAACCGTTGCACCCAAAGTCTACACGCAGGGATGCCCCGTCCAGGACGACCGTACTGCCATGCACCTGTTTCAGAATCCCGAAAGGGTATAGGATCCACGTGGTGAGACAAGTAACGACCCTTGACCAGACTCCCATGATGTCCAGCCGCTCCTGACCCGCTAAAAAACGGACGAGGATCAGGGAAAATCCCGTGACTACCATGTACTTGATGATGAATCCGAGGGCTGAAGCGTTTTTACCGGCAGCGGAATTCTCTTTTTCCATGAGTTTCTTTCAGGGGCCGCGAGGCGTTCACAACCATATGGCACAACGTGCTGTTTTTTGCGCGCCACCGACAACCAACTACCCTAATTATCAGAACAAGGGCCTTTCGTCCAGAGAAGATATTTGCCTCGAACAAGGTTGGGTGAGTTTGAGTGTTGCCCTTGGTTCGCAGACACACAAAGGTTGCTTGAAGTATGATTTTGTGGATCTGTTGAGTAAATCGCCCCTGATTAGAGTCCGCAGGAGGAAGTGAAAAAAGAGGTTTACAGGGGTCTCTACGGGGTATATATATTATTGGTTATCGGGCAAGAATGTTTGTGGAAGAAACTTCAAGGGAGGCTGTTTCCCTGAGTGGTGAAAAAGGGATGCAAAGAGGAGAGCAACCTGGAGTTGAAAGGAGGCCGGCGATGCGGACAGACAGGAGAGTGAATATTTGGGCGGTGATGGCGGTTGTGGTGGTTGGTACGATGCTGATGGTGAGGGTGTATGCGGGGGATCTGGATGCCCCGGCAGGGCCGAATGATGCGGCAAGTGCGATGTATACGATAGAGGATGTCTACAATCGGCTAACCGAAAATACGCAGGCGACCAAGCGGGGATCAACGTTCCAGGAACCTGGCTCCGGGCCGACAGCGGGTACAGGAAAAACATTGGACGAGGTTTATGAGAAGGCAATCCCGACCCAGGTACCCAGGACGGGGCAGACGCCTACGGTACCTTTTGCTGCACCTGCCGGTTCGGACGGAGCCCTTCAGAAGGGGGTGGCGTGGCCGGCCCCCCGATTTTCGGACAATGGAGACGGCACGGTGACGGACAATCTGACGGGGTTGCTTTGGTTGAAGGATGCGAATTGCACGGACACCGTTGGAGGAGTCGACAAGAGCGGCCAGAGTTTATCATGGGCTGATGCGTTGACGTGGAGTAACAACCTGGCCATTGGAAGTTGTGGTCTTTCGGACGGTTCCATTGTCGGCGACTGGCGGTTGCCTAACGTAAAGGAGCTTTTCAGCCTTATCGATTGGGCGTACTACGACCCAGCCTTGTCGGACGCAGCAGGAACAGGTCAGTGGACGGAAGGAGACGCGTTCTCGGCCGTGGTGCCCGACGATTACTGGTCGAGTACTACGAGCGCGGGCGATATGAGCTCCGCATGGAACGTGAGCTTATACCGTGGCTACTGTGGCCTCAACATTAAGGCCAGTGACCTTTACGTGTGGCCCGTTCGAGGCAGGCAATAGGTTCTTTGGCGATTTGAGTGATTTGAAGGGGGTGCAGGGCGGATTTTCCTCCTGCCCGGCGCAGGCGGAATATCGATTGATTTTATATAAGGAGATGAACATGACAGGTGCCCCGGGAAAACCGCGTCTCATTTGTTTGGCTGTTGTTGTCTTTCTTCTCATGTCGATGTGCGGCGGTCTGAAGGGGACGTGGGCGCAGAGCAATATAGACGACACGAACAGGCACGCCTGGTCGGAGAATACAGGATGGCTGAACTTCAAGTCAGATCCCGGCCCCGGCGACTTTGGCGCCTTGGTTGAAACAGAGTGTCTTTCCGGCTTTGTGTGGCAAGAGAATATCGGATGGATCCACTTGGGGGCGACGGGAGCAACCTGCCCTTACGCAAACACATCCAATACGGACTACGGGGTCAATGTAGTGAGCGGTGTCTGTTCCGGTTACGGATGGAGTGAAAATGCAGGCTGGATCAATTTCGATCCCACCGATGGGGGGGTAGCCATCGAGACAGGCACTTTTCCCCGTAAATTCAGTGGTTGGGCCTGGGGTGAGAACATCGGCTACGTTCATTTTCAAAATGCCGTTCCGGTTGCATACCACGTGGCACAGCTGTGCACGTCCGATGCCGAATGCGATGATTCCAATCTGTGTACCACAGACACCTGCGATACGGAAACCGGCCTGTGCGAACACGCGGACAAGGACGTCGGCACGTCCTGCGATGACGGGATCTATTGCAACGGGACCGACACCTGCGACGGGACAGGCACGTGTGAGCACAGCGGGGACCCCTGCGCGGGCGGGGATGCCTGTAACGACTTCTGCAACGAAGGGACTGAAACGTGCTTCAGCCCCCCCGGCACATCTTGTGACGACGGTGAATACTGCACGGAGGATGAAACCTGTACGGACGGCGTTTGCGGTGGCGGCTCTTTACGGGACTGCTCGATTGCCGGTGACCAGTGCAACAACGGCGTGTGCAACGAAACGGCCGATCAGTGCGAGGCGAGCCCCAAGGCTGACGGTGCCGGCTGCAGTGACGGTCGCTATTGCACAAGTGGTGAAAGCTGCACAGCCGGTGTTTGCGGTGGTGGCACGAAGCGGGACTGTTCAGCGGTTGGTGATCTATGCAACGATGGTGTGTGCAACGAGCCGGCCAATCAATGCGAAGCCCAGCCCAAACCGGACGGCACCGCCTGCGAGGATGGTGAGCACTGTACAGTGACCGACACCTGCGTGGCCGGGGTCTGCACAACCGGTCCGGCCCGGGATTGCTCGGAACTGGATGACGATTGCAACACCGGCGTGTGTAATGAAACCCTGGACAAGTGCGAGAAAGATGCCAGGCCTGATGGAACCAGCTGTGATGACGGCCTGTACTGCACCGAGAACGAAGCCTGTGCGGCGGGTACTTGCCAGGGCACGGAAAAGGACTGCTCCGCAAGCGGGGATCAGTGCAATGACGGCGTGTGCGATGAAATCAAGGATCAGTGTGATGCCGTCCCCAAACCGGACGGCACCAACTGTGACAACGGGCTGTACTGCACGGTGAACGACAAGTGCCTGTCCGGGAATTGCGCCGCAGGGCAGGACCGGGACTGCAGTGATACGGATCCCTGTACCGATGATTACTGTGCCGAGATTCAACAGCGCTGTGAACATGAGACGGTAGAACCCTGTTGCGGGGACGACGAGGACTGCGATGACGGAGATCCGTGTACGTCGGACCACTGTCATGAATCGAACCACCGCTGTTACTGGCAGCCGAATCAGGCCTGCTCCTCGCCCAACCCCTGCGGCGATGATCCGGAATGCTCGTTCAGTAATGTGAACATGGCAGAGGGAGAAGGAACCCCGGAACAGATTGTGCTCGTCCCGGATACAACTACGGTTGTGCTCCAGCTCAAGATCGAGACCGAGGCCTTTGGGAGCACGCTGGACAAACTGGTTCTGCACTTCAACCATTTTTCAACCGATGCTCTGCAGGCCGCAAACCCCATTGTACATCTGTATCACGATGCGATGGACGACGGCCAGGTCGATCCGGGCAGCCAGCCGTTGACACAAGGGGTTCCTGTGGATCCGGTCACCGGGCTGGCGGTATTCGAGAATATCCAGTTTCCCGTGAGTGATGCTTCCGTGGTGTTTCTTCTTGTCACAGTGACCCTGCCGGGCACAGCGGGTACGGCACAGGCAACGGTCAACCTGGCTGCGATGTGGGGGGGCGGTGTCTGGGCGGGATTATTGTTTCTCGGAATTCCTTTGGTGTGGAGGGAGAAAAAAGCCGTGCGAATATCCAGGGGTTTTGTCTGCGTACTGATGCTCAGTGCGGTTGCGGGATTCGGCCTTTCGGCATGTAGCGATGATGACGGGCCCGTTCCCGTTCCACCGGTTCCAACACAGTGGGAGGGTACAGTGTCCTTAGGTGGCGATGATGTCTCCCTGTCCGGACGGAACCCCAATGAGAAGTTGCGCGTGGTCATGACAGATGTGACCAGCGTCCCCTTCAGCCTGAAGGTTGAGTAGTGGAATATAAGCTTGCCATACAGGCCAATTGGAATGAAGGAGAATGTCTTTCGCAGACGATCGCGTAGAAATCGGTCTTACGCTATAGTTCTACGGCGCCTCAGCAGAAACCACACTGCCGCTAATCCTGCTGCCGCCATGAAGAGGATCATGCCCCCCTCGGTCATGGTGGGAACGGGTGCTGGTACGACACACGGGTCCGGCAACCCACAGGTCGTGCTGTCGCATCTGAACATCAGTGTCCCCCCACTGCAACTACGCTCTATGCACTGGCCCCCGTGGTCCTGACTGGAATAGCACTCCGCCAGCCCCGTTGTTACCCCGGGGCAACCGTAAGCCTCGCAGGCCGAATCCATCGCACAGAGCATCGCTTGGTTTTTAGTCTGAGATTCGCTGCAGTCGGCAATGCTTTGTGCGTAATTTACGGTCGTCCGGACGGCCCCGTCACAACAGACACATTGAATGCAGAAGTCAGCGTGAGCGTCAGTCAAGCAAAAGGAGCCACTGACTAGAACTACCAGAATAGTGCAAAGAAAAACACGCGCTTTCCGGCACTTTCTTGTCGCAAGCACCTGCTCTCGCATTAAGAATCGTACCATGATCGGTAACCTCCTTAATATTGCACTATGGCATGATTTTTTTTATTCATCATGGCTGAGCAGAACTCTACAAGCCAAACAGCGAAAAAGTCAAGCGACGAATCATTAAAGTTGGTCGGTGACGCTTACCCCCGGTTATCCAAGTGTCTACGGTGATTGGGGTCGGACCCATCTATGTGGTCTAAATCGGGATAGGGTACCCGTTGAATCAGATTTCGTCGTGTCGTCTGTAGTTCATCAAATTGCCAGAGAGGGGCCAGCCGTTCTGTTGTTCCTCGATGGCGATGAAACGAAATCATCTGCAGATCTCGGTTCGGGCGTTCCTTCGGGAGCGCTTTATTTCGTGGTGCGTTTCATGCAAAGAACATTGCGGATTCCGGACGGTGTGAGATAATGGAGGGGTTATGCGTACCCGACCCTCCGGAATCCTGCGGGCTTTGTTCTGCGGGATCGTTCTTCTCCTGCACGGATTGTTTCTCCACGGTTGCACCACCGAGGAGAAAACCCTCGACCCTTACCCCGCGAAAGAGACTCCCCCATCCGTTTCCCGGTCCGAAACGGAAAAGGGCGGGGAAAACGTCGTACACCTCGTGGATCTGGCCTATGATCAGGCAAGGCAGAGCGATACCATCGAGGAATATGAACATTTTCTAAAGCGCCATCCGGACACGAACCACGAGCAGGATGTCCTCGAGCGCCTGGAAACCCTCTGTTTTGAACAGGCGAAGGAAGCCGACACCCTGGAAGGGTACAAACAGTTCATCTACCGGTTCCCCCTCTCCCCCCGGCTCCAGGAGATATTCCCGGAAGTACAGAGAACGTGCTCCGTCCACAGCCACAAGATCGACACCGTCACGACATGCCGCGAAGTTCTGAAGCTGTTCCCATATTCCGAGGCGAAAGCCGAACTGCTGCAGCAGATTCAGCAGGTGGAAGAGGCCCTGAAATCGGACCGGGTCGGATACGAGAAACACCTGACCACTCCCTCCGGGTACATCAGCGTGTACCAGCGGTTTCCGCTTCACGATGCCGGGAGACAGGCGCCCCGGGTTTCAAACCTCTCGGCCGAGGAAATCTGGGAAAAAGCCGATGCCTTCTATCGGAAGGTCCGCGGCGACCGCGCCGCGGCGAACCCCCAGCTCGAGAAGCTCTACCGTTTCTTCTTGACCTACGATCTGATCAGCCGCCTGCGTTTCTACCGGGGGGCGGACGCCTTTCCCGGGCAGCACGACTTCCCGGAGATCAGCGCCTACATCGCGGAGCGAAGGTGGTTCGATGAATATCTGTCCAAGGTCACGGAAAACCCCATCTATGACTACAAGGAGTACTATCCGATCCAGGTGATCATGGCCGTTCATGCGGCGGCTCATTTTTTCCAGTTGCCGTTTCCCACGCTTTTCTGCCTGATCTTTCAGGAGTCCAAGTTCGATTTTACCGTGGTCAGCGGCGTCGGGGCCGTGGGCCTAGGGCAGTTGACGCCCATCGGCGTGAAGCAGATCGAGAAGCTCAGGGGGAAAAGAAAAGACTACGAAGGGCGGCTGCAGGCGGCGACCGCGCATCTCGGAAATGTCTACCGGGACGAAGTCTTCCTCCAAATTCTGGACCGGATGGGGATCGAGCATGACTTCCCCACCCTTCCGTCCACCTTCCCCAAGACCGTTGGGCACAGGTTTCCCAAGGCCGTCAACGCGGATTTCGTGAAGGAAGTCGCGGAACGGGTCCAACAGAAAGGGCTTTCCTTCGGCTCGGACCCGGCCCTGTTGAGAAAGAAATGCAGGCTGCTTTCCCGGGGAATGATGATGCCGGACCGGTACGCCGCGCTGCACGGGGTCTATCAGGAGGTGATGGAGCGAAGGTTCGGGGAGAAGCTGGGC
Organism: uncultured Thermodesulfobacteriota bacterium; assembly: GCA_964439795.1. GTDB lineage: Bacteria > Desulfobacterota > DSWW01 > DSWW01 > DSWW01 > CAYTRL01. The sequence goes on along the minus strand of CAYTRL010000010.1, from coordinate 25,006 downwards.
AACGTCTACAACCCGGAAACGAATATCCTCTATTCCGCCCTCCTGCTGCGGTACTACATGAAATACCGGTGGTGCATCTCCGGACAGGATCTGGAACTCAGGCCGCTGGTGCGGTCCATGGCGGCCGTGGTCTCCTACAACCAGGGGCAGACCGGGGTTCGGAGATACCTGTCACATACGCAGCGGGAGTTTCCCGACCTGGATCTGAACGAGGCCACCCTCGAACACTGCAGCAAGCTGTTCACCAAGAAGAGGCTCAGCGTCCATCACCGGGGAAAATCGGGGACCGTGAAAGAGGTCTACAAGCACGCCACCTCCATCGGGAACTGTGCCTGCAGATCCCCCGAACCGAACGGGTGACAGGGCACGTCTTCATAAAAGAGAAGGAATGGGGTCAGGTCTTCATTCTACATTTTACCGTCACGGAGAAGCCGGGATGAGTGGGGCAGGGCAGTACGCCGAAGCGCTGGCTTGTCCAGTGTGGTCCCTATTGGCACACGCCTTGCTGAATCTCTCTCCACCATGGCAAGACCGTTACGTATCAATATCCCAGGCGGCATCTATCACGTCACATCACGGGGACTTGAACGACGCGAGATCGCCCGTGACACCTTCGATCGGGAAACCTGGACCGCATTGCTCGGCCGTGTAGCCTTTCGCAGGGGCTGGAGAGTCTACGCATGGGCCCTCATGACCAACCATTTCCACCTGTTCCTGAAAGTGCCGGCCGCTGACCTGTCCGAGGGAATGCACGAACTGAACTCCGGCTATGTCAGTGTGTACAACAGGCGACACCAAAGGTGTGGTCCCCTGTACCAAGGGAGGTTCAAGGGAATCCTGGTCGAACAAGACCATCATTTCTGGGCTCTGACACGGTACATTCATTGGAACCCCGTACGTGAAGGGCTGGCAACTGTTCCGGAAGCGTATCGCTGGAGCAGTTGCTCATTCTACTTCAGAACGCACCTGGCACCCAGTTGGCTTGCATGGCAGGAAGTCCTGCAAGAGCATGGAAACTCGCTTCGTTCATCGCAACGAGCCTATCGCCATTTCCTCCTGGAAGATTCTGCCGCAGAGGACAAGTCTCCTCTGTTGAACACATCGGCTTCGACCCTGTTTGGATCTCCCGCTTTCCTCGAAAATATGAAATTGAAGATTCAGGATGAATTGCCTGTTCGAGAAGTTCCGGCCGCTCGAGAATTCAGAATCTCACCTGAAATTAAAGACATTCTTAAAGTTGTCGGAGATACGTTTGGCATCGATAAAGAGCAACTCGTCCGGAAAGGAAGCAGGAAGCATGGCCGGGCAATCGCCATGTATCTTGCCAACAAACTGGGTGCCTACCCCATTCAAGAGCTGGGCGATCGGTTCGGCGGCATATCGGGTCAAGCCGTCAGTAACATAGTGGTCCGCGTGAAGAAAAACCGGGCCTTTGATCCAAGGCTGGACCGGGACTTACGACGCATGGAAGCGATTCTGATTGAAAAATGTAGAATGAAGACCTGACCCCATTCATCATCCGGTGGCGGCCCGGGCCTCGGCCAGTTCCTGCAGCCGGACCACCATGATCCTGGAGAGGTTGAGAAACAGCTGGGATGCGATGCGCGGGGCGTGTTTTTTGACCCGGTGGATGGTGTTCCAGTCATAGGTGATGTAGGTCACCGGCTCCTCCGCCATGACGCTTGCCGTTCGCTTGACGGACGTCATCAGGGCGATCTCTCCGATGACCGTTCCCGGTCCTGCCCGGTGGATCAGCTGTTCCTCGCCGGAGTCCCGGTTCGTCACGAAGACCCGCGCATGCCCTTCCAGGAGGAGAAACATTTCGCTTCCCTGGTCGCCCTGTTCGATGATCAGATCTTCAGCCCGTGCCTCGCGAAGTCTTCCCATGAGAACCAGCTTCTTGATCTGGCCCGGTGTCATGCCCTGGAACAGGTCCACCTGTTCCAGGACCTCCTTCTTCAGCGAGATCTGCACCACGTCCCACAGCGTGATGATCTGTGTGGTGGACAGAAGGATGGGCGTGAGGAGGAGGTCCGCCAGTCCGGCAAAGATCATCACAATTGCGGAAAGCAGGCCGAAATAGGCGATCGGGGAAAAACTCGACAATGCCAGCGCGCTGAACCCCAGCGTCAATCCAAGGGTCGTGGCGAGAACCGGCCGGGTCTCGGCGCGGATGCAGGAAGCCAGGGCGGCGTCGATCCGGTTGATCCGCCGGACCTCCTTGTTGTAGCGGAACATCATGTGGATCGTGTTGTCCACGGCGATGCCGATGGATATGGCGGCGACCATCGCGGTTCCCACGTTCAGGGGGATGCCGAATATTCCCATGACACCGAAGATCAGCACGATGGGAAACAGGTTCGGAACGAGGGACAGGAACCCCACCTTCACGTTGACGAAAAGGAGGCTCATGATCAGCCAGATGGCGATGAGGATGATGGAAATCGATTGCACCTGGCCCACGGTCATGGAGAGGGCTGCCTGGTTCATCAGGACCGACCGGCCGGTGACCCGGGTCAGCAGGTGCGGATCCATGTGGTTCGCGATAAAGGCTTCCAGTTGGTTCATCGCGTTCAGAAACTCCCGGCTGGAGGACATCTTGTGCGTGACCGTGATGCCGGTTTCGGCAAGGTCGCGGGTGGCGTACCGGGAGGGCCAATCCGCCTGAAGGTACTGCACGTACTCCGAGACGGTGTCCTCGTCGTCGGGCACCCTGAAATATTCCGGGTTGCCCTCGTTCTGGATCATGTGGAGATAGGCGATGTAATCGGCGATGGAGATGGACGTGTCGAACGCACCGCTGTCGCGGAGATACCGCTGCAGTTTCTCGATCTCTTTCAGGTTTTCGGGACGGAGGAACGCGCCGGAGAATCCGCCTGAAATCCGTATCCGGAAAACCTGGGACCCGGTGAGCCTGTCATGAAGGATACGGCTCCGCTTGACGAGGTCGGACGATTCCTTGAAATACCCGAGCGGATCGTTGTCTACTTCGACCCGCAGGGCAAAGGCCCCCACCACGAACATGGAGCCGATCATCGTCCAGAGGATCGCCTTTTTGTGTCGGGCGGTCAGGGAGATGAGGATTCCGCTCACGTTTGAAAAGAAGCGGTCCAGCCGGTCCCTCCCCTGTCCGCGGATGTTCGAGAAGGGTCTGAGAAGCTTGAGATAGACGGGAGCCATCAGGCATGTGATCACGGGGTTGACGAGGAGGCCGAAGGACGCCACGATGCCGAACTGCTTCAGGAGAACGATCTTGTTGATCGTGGTTGCGAAAAACCCGAGAAAGGTGGTCAGCGCCGTGAGGGTGATCACGGTCCCGGTCTTTTCGATGGCAACTTCCAGGGCGGAACGCTCCGGCCCCCGCTGCCTGAGCCCTTCACGGTATTCCGTCAGGATATGAATGTCCTCGGTCGACCCGATGACAAAGAGCAGGGCCGGTACGATGGTGGTCAGGATGTTGATCGGGATCCCCGCGGCTCCCATGAAGCCCAGGGTCCACAGGACGCTGGTGCCCGCCGTGAACAAGGGCAGCAGGACGCCGCTGGGCGAGCGCATGAACGCCCCGAGAACCAGCAGAAGGATGCAGACGGAAACCGGGATGAGGCGGATCACGTCGGTCATCATTCCCTGGGAAAGCATGCGGTTCGTGTACGGGAGGCCCAGCTGGAAGAGCTGGTGAAAGGTTTCGGAATAGGGGCCGATGATCTCGTCGATCTTCGCGGAAAAGGCCGGGTCGAACCCTGGGCCCGCCTTTTCCGCGTCAACGTACACGTTCACCACGGTTGCCGTTCCGTCGGGGGAGATCAGGTTGTTCACGAGGATCGGGTTGTGAACGGCCGCATGCCGGATCCGGTAGGCGTCTTCCTGGGTGTCCGGCAGCCAGGATACGACCGGAGCCATTTCGATCCAGCCCCCTTGATTCCGATCGAGCTGCAGCACCGAAAAGATGCTTTCGATCCGCTCCACTTCCTCGAGATCCGCCACCTTGTTGATCATCTCCAGGAGCGCTTGCAGCTTCCCGGGGGTAAACAGGTCCCGGTCTCGAACAAAGATGCCGGAGACCGTGTCGGCCCCGAAATGATCCATGGTTTCACGGTAATAGCGGTCCTCTTCGTCCCCCTGGATCATCATCCCCTGCATGGAGGGGTCCCATTGGACATGGAAGAGGCCCGCGATCGCCAGGACGGTCCCCAGTAAAACGATGAACAAGGCGGGAAATGGATGGGCGGCACTCCATTCCATGAGTCGTTTCATCGGTTCGCTCCGGATGATGAAAAGGGCCGTGGAAATGACAGAGAAGCATGAACCTGTTGATCATGCCCCAATCGGTTTTTGCACACAAGGGGAGGGGAGGATTGAGGTACGGGTACGCCAACGCCCGGCATCGTCACGAGTAAGTACGTTGCACGCACTTCCAGTGCGTAGCACGCACTTCCAGTGCGTAGCAGTGACGAAGGATGAGTGGAATGCAGCAGATGGTGCTTATTTAACGGTCTGCTAGGCGGTTTTCATGGCCAGCATGCCATGGATGACGGTGCGCACGAGGATGGCCACGTCCAGGAGAATGGAGAAGTTCTCCATGTAGTAGAGGTCATAGTCGATGTTCTCGTGGATCTCCAGCTGGCGGTCCGCGCTGATCTGCCAGAGCCCGGTGATTCCGGGCTTGACGCTCAACCGTTCCCGGTGCAGCTGATTGTACTGGGCAACGATGAACGGCATCTCGGGCCGCGGCCCTACAAGGCTCATCTCTCCCTTGAGAACATTCAGGAACTGGGGCAGTTCGTCCAGGCTTGTTTTCCGTAGGAGCTTGCCTATCGGGGTGATCCTCGGGTCTTCGGAATCTTTCGGGCAGAATGAGTACTTGGGGGCCTCAACGTACATGGTGCGGAACTTGAAAATGGTGAATTCCTTGCCTTTCTTGCCCACGCGGGTCTGCTTGAAGATCACCGGACCGGCGGAATCCTGCTTGATCAGGATGGTGATGGCAAGAAAAACGGGCAGAAAGAAGATACAAACGAGAAGGGAGAAGACGATATCGATGATGCGCTTGACGATCAGGTCGAAATTGCGGATGGGCGTGACCTTTTCCCCGATCAGCGGAATCCCGCCGATGGCCTGCAGGGACAGGTTCTCGATGAAGTAGCCGTAGAGTTGAGGGATCATCTTGAACTGGATGTTCAGTTCCCTGCACTTGGTGGTCACAGCCAGGATCTCCTCCGCGGACATCCCCTTCTTGGCGATGAACAGGTCATCCACCTGGTACTTTTCCACGACCTGTTCCAGGTCCCGGTATGTGCCCAGGATCTTGGGGTTGGCCCGGCCCGTGACGTCCATCCGCTGGAGCTCTTCCCGAAAGGAGTCTGCGTCCTTGTCCACGAAACCCACGGCCTGGAATCCCAGCTTGGGGAAGGCGATGATGTTCTTGAAGAGCTTTCTCCCGATCTCTCCGGCCCCGTAGATCAGCACGCGCCGGATGTTGAGTCCCCGGATGTGAAGCGCCTGGTGGATCTTGTAGAAGACCATCTTCACGAAGATCATGAAGAAGAGGATCAGAAACAGCCAGATGGTGATGAGGATCCTGGAGAAGGGGATGCGGAGATAGAAGGAGATGGTGAACACGAATACGGCCAGAAGCAGGACGGAACGGAAAAGCTTTCGGATTTCATCCACATTGAGCAGGCTGGGGGTCTTCCGGTACAGACCCATGCTCGCGAACACGAAGATCATGATCGCGCTGGCCCCGGCCACGTGGATGAGCACCGAGGGGTCCACGGGGGCCATGGGCGGCAACTGATAGAGGCTCATGCCGATGAGATAATGGAGCACCCGGGCCAGCACGAAAGAGAACAGGACGGTAAAAAAATCGATGAAGACTTCGATGAAGGTGACGATCTGGTAGTAATAACGCCGCCAGAAACCCTCCTTCAGCTCGTTGGGGTGGTATCTTTCGACTCCCCCGTTGACTTCCCTTTCGGTTACTGCCTCTTCGGTGGTCTCAATCATGTTGCCTCGATCTTTGGTGGGCGGAAGGATTCTGATTGATCATGTAAGAACCGGGTTTTATCCTTCTCCATAACCATTCTAGTACAATAGAATCGATTTGCAAGCGAAATCAGCTTATTTCGCATATCCCTCCGGGTGTTCCCGGTGCCAGTCCCAGGCGCTCTGTATAATGTCCCGGATATCGGGCCTCTTCGGGTTCCACTTCAACTCCCGCCGGATTTTCTTTGCAGACCCCACCAGCGACGGGGGATCTCCGGGACGCCTCGCCTCGGCCTTTACGGGAAGCGGGTGTCCGGTGATCTCCCGGGCGGTCTCGATGATCTGCATGACCGAGTAGCCTTCCCCGTTGCCCAGGTTGTACTCGCTGCTTTCTTCCTGGCGCATGGCCAGCAGGTGTGCGTGGCAAAGGTCCTCGATATGGATGTAGTCCCGGAGGCAGGTGCCGTCCGGCGTGGGATAGTCGGTGCCGAACACGGAGATGGCCTCTTGCTGACCCAGGGCCACCTTCAGCACGTTGGGGATCAGATGGGTCTCCGGGTCGTGGTCCTCCCCCAGGGTCCGGGTGGCCCCTGCCGCATTGAAATAGCGCAGGGCCGTGTATCTCAGCCCATGCAGCTTTTCGTACCACCGCAGGGCCTTCTCGAACATCAGCTTGCTCTCACCATAGGGGTTGGTGGGCGCCTGGCGGTTCTCCTCGGTGATGGGCAGACGTTCCGGTTCACCGAAGGTGGCGCAGGTGGAGGAAAAGACGATCCGCTCGGCCTTTACCTCCACCAGAGCGTCCAGCAGGTTGAGACCCGCTGAAAAGTTGTTCCGGAAGTAGCGTGAGGGGTGTTCCATGGATTCCCCCACCAGGGCGTAAGCGGAGAAGTGCATGGCCACCGCGGGTTTCGTTTCCCGGCACACCTCCAGCACCCGGTCCCGGTCCTGCAGATCCCCCCTGCAAAAGGTGGCCCGAGGGTCTATGGCCTCCTCGTGTCCCCGTTCCAGGGAATCGAACACCGTCACGTCGTACCCTTCCTCCAGGAGCATGAACACCATCACGCTGCCGATGTAACCCGCTCCACCTACGACCAGGATCTTGTCTGCCATCTAACTGCCCCCGTTCTTTACTCCTTGGGAAATGTTACGGTTTCTGAGAAGTGTAATCGTTTCTGGGAAGTGTAATTGTTTCCCGATCCGCGTCCGCTTCCACCTCTGTGCCGCTGCGGATCCGGTGGATATCGACCCGGTCCAGGCAGGGGATCTCAGAGATGATGGCGCCCACCGCCACGATGGTCTCACACTCCCCGGTGAGGATTGCGGCCGGCGCCTTTCCGTTCTTCTTCAGCCTGTACAGGGTGTACGATCCCACCGTGGAACCCTTTCCCCGGGGAAAGGCCAGGATCTTTCCGGCAAGGCACTTTCCCTGGAGCGGATGCCCCTCTTCCACCACCACCCCCGTGTCCGGGTCCACCCCTCCGAAAAACGAGATCGGTTCCCCGGAAACCAGGGCTTCCGCCCGTGCTTTCCCTCCGAAGATCTTTTTTCCCTTCAGGCTGTCCATGGGTTGGGCCTCCGGCTCAACCGCCCACCGCGATGGTAAGACACTCGTCCAGGGTTCGAAAGGCCACTTTGAACCCGTTTTTTGCCCTTCCGTAGTACACAGACTTGGCGGAATTGGTCGCCAGGCCCCGGAACCGCCCCTTCAGCGGAGCCACCACCATGCATGTGTCGCACGCCAGCCGAGCACCGGCCTTCTCGATAATTTCCGTGTACCCCATCAGGTCCGCCGTTTTTTTCAAGGGCCTGGCCAGATGGATCCACGTTTCCACGGTTACCTTTCTCCCCCGGAGGCACCGGGTGATCCTCTGGAGTTCCGACAGGGAGGCGTGAGGACAGCCGATAGACACGAAATCGATCTCGGTCACATCGTTCAGTTCCCGCACAGCCTCTTCGATCTCCTCCCGGGTGACCCGGATCGATTCACGGGGCGGAACCACCCTGCCCGGCGTGACCCCCTCCATGTGGAACAGGGCCGTGCCCCCGTAGGTAGCCAGGCTGGCGGACAGGGCTTTCAGGGAATCCACGTCCGGAGAGGAAACCCCGGTGAAAAAAGGGATGGTGCCGCCGATCTTCCTGCCTGCCACGAAGCCCAGGGCTCCGAACTCCGTTTCGTCCCGGAGCTCGTCGTTTACATGGACCCCCACCCCGGGTTCCCGGTTTTCGGGCAGGTGCAGGCCGTAGGCGGGTGTCTTCCCGGTCAGGGCCGCTGCAAGGGCCGATGGTCCGCCTTCCCGGTTGGTGCGGGCCCCGATCACGGAGTTTGCAAAGCACACGGCGCTGGACTCCGCCCAGGCGATGTGCTCTCCGTACCGGGGGAGGTTTCCCACGAAATAGGGGGTGCAGGTGCAGGTAGTGATTACGCCCATCCTGGCGAACAGCTTGATCACCTGTTTCTGTTTCTCCGCGAACTCCGGGCTGATCCCCAGGGCCTCCCAGTTTTCCACATCCATGCCCGCGGGGTTCAGGGTGGTCAGGACTCGCACCCTTCCGTCCCCGGCCATCTCGGCCAGGAACTCCAGGCCGGCATCCCCCAGGTTGTCGTAGCTCACCCCGGCAACCTGAACGGAGGAGACGTCAAGGAGCCTCTCGGCACCGTAAATATCACCCAGTGCCACCAGGATCTCCATGCTCTTTCTCGCGGCGAATCCGGCCCCGCCGCCGAGCATCTCTTGTTCTTCCCGGGTCAGATTCATGGCAGGTACTTTTTCATGGAAACCTTCGGAAAGACAGCCTTTTCAAAGTTTTCGGCCTGTCCGCCGGAGGGACGGGTCAGGTCGAATCCGACCTTGCACGTCATCTTGGTTTCCGGGTCCCGGCTGGGGTCCAGGCTGCTGCCGGGTTCCCGGCCGTGGATGACCAGGTCCCGGTCTCCCTGAAACCTCGTGGCCATGGCCCATTCCACGCTGACAGGGTCGTAAATATCGATGTCGCCGTCCACAACAAAACAATGCTTCATGGATCCGTGTCCCCGGAAGGCGGCCTCCAGGGCCCTCCGGCCGTCGTCCTCGCCGGCCTTGTGGATCTTGACAATCGCGTGAAGCCAGGAGCACCCGCCGGGGTTGATGTTCACGTCCAGGCAGTTTACCCCGGCCTGGGTCACTTCCCGGAAGATGGTGGGCTCCCGGGGCATGCCCATGAGCATCTTGTGCTCCAGGGCGCCGGGGAGGAGGGCCTGCCATACGGGGTCCCGGCGGGTGGTGATCTTGCGAACCGTGAACACCGGTTCCCGGCGTACGTCGTCATAGGTTTCCGTGAGGTCCACGAACGGCCCCTCGCGCTCCCGGTCTTCCAGGTCGATGGTGCCTTCCAGCACGAATTCGCATTCTGCGGGGATGAGCGCGTCAAAGGTGGATGCCTTGACCACCTTCAGGGGGGCCAGGGTGTTCGCGACCTCCAACTCATCCCGGCCCAATTCCACCGAGGTTGCGCCGGCCAGCATCACGTTGGCCCCGTTTCCGATACAGACCGCCATGGGCATCTTCCGGTTCTTCTCCAGGAACCGGTGAAAGTGGCGGCCCGAGACAACCCGGACGGAGAGCCGGTCCCTTCCCACCTGCATCATTCGGTGATAATCCAGGTTCTGCCCGAGTTCAGCGTCCCGCGCCACCACCACCCCGGAGGTGATGTAGTTTCCTCCGTCTTTTTCGCAGTGGAACAGGAGGGGCAGGCGGTCCAGGTCCACGGACTCGAGTTCCACCTCCTGGCAGGGGGCCCGGTCCACCTGTTCCGGCCTGCTGGGGTGCTCGATGGCGTGGATGATCCGACCCAGCAGGTCGCCGGTGTCCACCTGAAGATACCTGGCGATCTGTTTCTTGGTGGGAAAGATGTTGCAGGCAACAGGGAAGTCCGATTCGCGGATGTTTTCCAGGACGACAGGTGTTCCGTCCAGCTCCTTCAGGATTCCGGAAGCCTCGAGACGTTTGGAAACCGGTTCCGAGACCACAAGGGTCTCGCCTTCCCGCCGGTTTTGTTCGAGGAATTCCCGAAATCCCATGGCACCGCCCGATATGGTTTCTTCCCCCCCCCCGGGTCGTTCAGAGGCTTGCCGGAACCGGGGAGAACAAGCTACCAGAATATAGGAAAGGATCCGGCACGGTCAAACCCGCAGGGGGCTCAAATGTTTTTATAAAAATAAATATCGTTAGTTTGGATAATCTCGAATGACGGAAAACACAGAACCCTTTTTTTCAACACCTATGAAAAAGTGATTGGTTCTAAAAGAGGATAACGTTTTCATATGATCACCTATGAAAAAGTGATTGGCCCTATAAGAGGATAACGTTTTCATATGATCACCTATGAAAAAGTAATTGGCTCTAAAAGAGGATAACTTTTTCATATGATCAGCCGGTGAGGGCAGGGGGCGGAGCGGAACGCGGAACGCTTGCGGCTTCTCCGCCTTAGGTGGTATTCTTGTCCGGAACAACTTTTGTTTTAAATCGGGGGTAAATCGATGGCGACCGTGGACTTCAAGGCCCAGGAGTATCGGGCCGACACCACCTTTCTCGAAGTGCCCTTCCGGTATGAGGGGGACCCGGACACCGGCTGGGAGATCCTGCGTGAGGGCCGGAAGGTCCTGGAGCTTCCGGCGGGGTACCGGTTGCTTCAAACCATCAAGTGCGGCATCTGCGCCACGGACCTGGCCCGCCATTTTCTCCCCTTCCCCCTGCCGCAGGTCACGGGGCACGAGGTGGTGGCGCGGGACGAATCGGGACGGATCGTGTCCGCGGAGATCAACGCTTCTCACCTGGCCACGGGGTCTCCCCTTGCCGAAACGTGTCTGTTCTGTCGCAGCGGGCTCCCTACGCACTGTCCGGACCGGATGACCCTGGGTATCGACCGCCTGCCCGGCGGGTTCGCGCCCTGGATCCTGGTGCCCAGGAACAACATCGTGGAGATCCCGTCGGGGTTCTCCCTGCCCGTTTCGGTCCTCATCGAGCCGTTTGCCGCGGCGTTGCACGCCACCCGGAGGATGGGGCTGGCCGGTGCCTCCAACGTAGCCGTGCTGGGCGCCGGCCGCCTGGGACTCCTCATCGTGGCCGCCCTCCGGGGGGCGCGGGAGATGGGAAACGGATCGTTCAGCATCGAGGCCATCGACCCGAACCCGGTGCGTCTGCGCATGGCTTCCACCATGGGTGCGGACGTACTCTGGCCGGATGCGGACGCCGCCGCGCGAGACCGGGGGGGACGGCCCTGTTTCGATCTGGTGGTGGAGTCCACCGGAAGCAGCCTGGGCATGGATACGGCGGTTTCACTGGCCGCCCGGGAGGTCCACGTAAAGTCCACCACCGGACAGGAAACGCTGGGGCTCCGGCATCTTACGGAACTGGTGGTGGACGAGGTGTCCCTGGCGCGGTTCAACCCGGAAGCGCCGGACGGGGGGGGGGCGAAGCCGCATGCCGGAAAAACCGCCATCCTCCTGGGCGGTAAGGTTGCGGCCGGGGCGGCCCGCCCCCTGGAAAAGGCGGGCTTCCAGGTTCGAAGCTTCCGTGGAATCGAGGCGTTTCCAAGACCTGCTCACGGGGAGGCCTCCGGCCTGCTGGAGCAGGCGGACATGGTAGTCGTAGATTCGGTGGAGGCGGTGGACCGGGCCATCCGGCCCTGGCCGGACCTGGAAAGGGGGCTCGTGGTTCCCCGGGGGACGATCCTGGTGGCCGACGTTGGACAGCCCCGGACCGGCCTTCTGGGTCCCGTTCTGGAACGGGGTGTCAGGATCAGCACCTCCCGGTGCGGGGATTTTCATGAAGCCGTCCAGGCCCTGCAAACCCTGGAAAAATTGAAGATCGACCTGGGAGCCCTTGTCACTGAGACCCTTCCCGTGGCCGAACTCCCCCATGCATTCCAGCGGGCCCGCTCTCCCGAAAACATCAAGGTTGCGGTGGATCACTCCTGATGACATCCAGCAGCAATAATCAAGGTCCAAAGTCCGAGCGTCGGGAGATCGCCACCTCCCTGGAGATCCCCCTGGTCTGCGAGGGGGATACCCTCCGGATCGACCTGACGAACCTGCCGATCTTCTTCGGTCTTTCCATCCTTGCCCGGGACGTGGGGGAGAAGGTGATCACCCGCTACTTCCTGGACCGGGTGGACGTGGAGGCGGAGAAGAAGGTCAAGCACTCCGAGACCCCGGAACTGGCGGAGATGCAGGTGGAGAACGTCAAGGTGTGCGGGGACTACGACGTGCTGGAGCGGATCCTGGAGGACCGGGAGGCGTTTCACGAAGACCTGAAGACCGTGTTCGGTTCCCTCCAGATGCAGCGATGGCGGCACCACATCTATCCGGAAGATCCAGAAAACGTTTCCCATTGCCTGGTTTTTCTGCGTACCCGGACGCTCGAATCCGGACCGTACCGGTTCCGGATCCTCCTGGAACGGCTGCGCTCTTCCAAGAAGGCGAACAAGTACTTCCTGCGGGTGCTCTTCGAGGGCCTGGACCGGCGGCATCTGGACCTGAAGTCCCTGCCGCATGTGGTGGTGGAAAACCCGGAGGGAAGGACGTTCATCGCCGGGGCCACCCGTCTCTCCCAGATGCTGTACGAACAGGTCCGCTGGGCGTCGCGGCGGGGCAAACGGACCCACTCCGAGGTGCACCGAAGCGACAGCTACATCTTCAGCCGGCTGCACGAGGCGGGTCTGGACGGTATCAGGACCCTGGAGATCGACTGGACCGACGGCTACATTGAACTGCTCCGCTCCATGAACAGCGAGCAGCTCATGGGCGTTTTCAAGAAGATCCTTCTCCTCCTGGAGGATCACACCGTCCGGAGCCTGATGCAGGCCGGAAAGACCCTCCGGGCCGACTTCGGGAACCTGTTTGTCCAGATCGACCTTTCGCAGCTGGGCCGCGTCCTGAACCTCTCCTTCGGGCACACGCGCAAGGTGTCCGGAATCGAACAGTACCTGTACGACCGGATGCCCGCACTCGCCGGGGTCGTCGACGAGCACCGGGCAACTTCCAGCCTGAAGGGGGTCAAGGTCTTCCTGATACACCACGTCACGGCCGAGATCCTGGGGTTCATAGCGGCCCTGCGGGAAATCGGCGCCCGGGACGTCTTTACGCTCTTCGTGCACTACGGGGAGGAGGTCCCATCGGATTTTCTCGAGGCCCTGCTCGACATGGACCAGGAGCATTACCGGTTCTATTCCCTCAACAACGTGGAGGAACCGCTGTCGGTGGAGGGGTACTTTCTCCTGAGCCCCCGGTTTTCACTCCTCCACGGGATGAAAGCGCTCAATGAGAAATTTCTCCTGGACCGGCCGGGCTATTTCGAGGCCATGGTCCGGACCGCCACGCGTCTCTTCCTGGAGATCCTGTGGGGGGCGATCCGGGAAGGAACGCAGTGCATCGTGGTGGAGGACGGCGGGTACCTGGCCCCGGTCCTGGCGGAGTGGGTGCATGACCGGGTCCGTCTCGCGGACCTGCTCCGGGAGAACGGTCTGCCGGTCCCCGGGGACATGGAACAGGCGGTGAACCAGCCCATGGGGGAGGTCCTGGACCGCTGGCTGCTGGGAACCGTGGAACATACCAAGAACGGCCTGGAACGTCTGGCGGAGACCCGTGAGAAGAAAGGGGCACTGGCACGGCCGGCCTTCAGCATCGCCGTCTCGAGGTTCAAGGTGACCGAGGAAGCCAGCGAGGTGGCCGCCACCATCCTGTCCGCTGTGGAGTCGGTTCTGCACGCGCAGGGAAAGGTTCTCAGCAGGCGGAAGGCCCTGGTGATGGGGGCGGAGGGGTGTATCGGGAGGCACCTGGTGGAGCAGCTGCAGACCCGGTGCATTTCCCAGGATCGGTTTTCCTGTCTGGGAGTGGACATCCGCACGCCCCAGTGGCCTGGGGAGGACCCTCTTTACGCCTGGGCCGGGAGGATCCGGGACATCCCGGGGGATCTGCTCCGGAAGGTGGACCTGATCCTCGGGGTCACGGGCAAGTCGGCCATGCTCTGGGAGGATATGGAGACGCTCCTGCTCCAGGACGGCCCCCCTGTCTTCTACCTGGTCAGCGGATCCACCAAGACCATCGAGTTCCAGAACATTTCCCGGGGTCTGGAAGGCCTCCTGAAGATGCGCAACCCGTCGATTCAAGGGTTCTCCTGCCGGATAGAGGGGGAAGAGATCTCCGATCCTCAGACACGCCGGCTGCTCGGGCACAGGTACCGGTTCGTCTTTGACCGGCATCCGGCCAACGGCGGGGAGGGGTGCGTCCGGGAGATCTGGTTCCTGGGGAGCCTCATGCCGATCAACTTTCTGTACTACGGTGTTCCCGCGGAGGTCATCGATATGGTCCTGGCCCAGTTGCTCCAGTGCTCCCTGGGTCTGGCCCGGAGGGTGTCCGCCGGGGAGGACCTGGAAAAGAAACCCTATGCCGTAGACCATGAGATCGACCTGGACGGACGAACAATCTCCGGGTGAACAATTCTGTGGGAGATAAACACATGCACAGATGCCGACACCGGCGAATCCGGGGGAAACTCGTTTCCGCGGTCTTCTGCCTCCTGGCCCTCGCGGGGGGCGGCGGCGAAGTCTTGGCAAAGGGGTTCGTCCTGTATCCCACAGGTGGGGAGCTTTTCTACCTGGGCGGGAATCAGGAACGGCTGAAAAACGCTCCGGTGATGGGTGGACGCCTGGAGTACAACTTTTCCCGGCACAACATCATGGCCATGGGGCTGGTTTACGCCTACAGCAAGGCCGGGATCCAGGACGAACCGGATGATGCCTTCCTGGAGCAGCATTTCTGTTTTCTGGGGTACCGGTTCGGGAAAAACTGGAAGTGGTTGAGCCTGGGATCTCAGGTGGGAACGGGTGCCGTGGTGAAGAACTACACGAATGTTCCCCTGGAGGAAGACGGCCGGAAGATCGTGATCGAGGGGACCTATGCGGAGTACGCTGTGAACGTGGGGCTCTACGCGAGTTTCCGCCCGCTCCCCTGGCTGAGCATCGGCCCTGATTTCACTTATATGATGACCTCGGACATAAACAGCTGGATCTTTGGCGGGGCGATTTCACACTACTTCCGGGTGGGGGGGCATCTGGGGATCTCCTTTTGAGGAGTGGGGGCGGCAGGCTTTCAACGGCCGGCGATCGGCTTTCAGCTCTTCGGCTTGTCCACAATCAGCTGCAGTAACGATCTGCGAAAGAACGCGGATCGTCCGGTAAGGCTCGGCTCAGGCTCGACAAATTTAACCGGTCAGGTACAATTCTTAATCGTGACATTCTTTCCGGAGCCGGAAATCAGAGGGGCTTTCAAGGCCTGACAGCCCACCCAACAGGATGCGGGGGATCGATCCATGGCAATCCGGGCAAAGATCGTTGGAACGGGATCCTATCTGCCCCCCAGGGTCGTCAAAAACGACGATCTGAGGGAGTATATGGAAACGTCCGACCAGTGGATCCACGAGCGCTCGGGCATCCGGACGCGACGATACGCGGACACGGGTGTGCGCACCTCGGACATGGCTCTGGAGGCGTCGAAGCTGGCCCTCGAGGATGCGGGGATGCAGGCCGAAGAGGTTCAGTGTATCGTCCTGGCCACCCTGAGCCCGGACATCCACTTTCCCGGAACCGGACTGTTCCTGCAGGAGAAGCTCGGCATCTCCGACCGGTCGTGCCCCTGCTTCGACGTGAGGGCGCAGTGCTCAGGCTTTCTCTACTCCACCCAGGTGGCCCGTGCGTTCATCGAGGGCGGTACCTACGAGAACGTGCTCGTGGTGGGGGCGGAAAAGCACTCCGCCATCATGGATTTTTCCACCCGCGGCAGGCTGGTCACGGTTCTGTTCGGGGACGGGGCCGGGGCCATGGTCCTCCGGCCCGTGGAGACGGACCGGGACGACGAGGGGATTTTCTGCACGGAGGTTCACGGGGACGGGCGCGGGGCGCTCAACGGAGTGCACCAGAGGCTTTTCGATACGAGCAACAAGCCGTTCATCGATTACGACGTCCTGGATTTCGACAAGAACGTGGAAGCCTGGCCCAACATGAGCAACCCAAGGGGGCTGTACACCAACGGCGTGATCCGCATGAGCGAGGTCACCCTCAGCGTGCTGGAAAAGAAGGGGCTCAGCATCGATGACGTGGACTGGGTGCTGCCCCACCAGGCGAACCTGCACATGATCCGGGACATGGCCGAGCGGGTGAAGCTGCCGCAGGAGAAGATGCTGATCAACATCGACAAGTACGGGAACACGTCCGCGGCGACCATTCCCACGCTCCTGGACGAAAACATACGGAACGGGAAGATTCAGCGGGGCCATCTCCTGGCGTTCACGGCCTTCGGGTCCGGGTTTACCTGGGGAGGGGTCCTGGCGCGGTATTGACCGGACCGCCGGATCGGACAGCGCGGAACCGTGCAGCATCGACGCGATCAATGAGGAAAACAAGGAACCAGGGTGGCTCATGAAAACCGAACAAGAGATTTTCCAGATCGTAAGAACAATCGTGGCGAACAAGGCGGAGCTGGAAGAAGAAACGATCTTGATGGAATCGGATTTTCGCAACGATCTCCAGATCAGCTCTATTGTGATCGTAAGCATCGTTCTTGCCGTGGAGACGGAGTTCGGGATGGAGATCTCGGACGAGGAAATCGTCAAGCTGGCAACGATCGGTGACGCGGTCCGTTTCATCACCGGGATAAAGTCCGCGTCCTGATCGGCAGCGGGGTCCGGTTTGTGGCCGGGCCTCGACCCGTTCCCATGGAACAAGACAAAAAGTGCCTGTTCCCCTGGTGCTTTCCGGTTTCCCCGTTTTTGCCGACGGGGTTCGCCGTGCGGGTGTGTGCGCGGACGGATGAATTGCGGTTTCGGTTCACGAGGCTTGTTGAGGGGATCCGACGTGGAAAGTGAACTCTACCCCTATGAAGAACCCCTGAAGGTTCGCCTACGCAGGTCCCCGCGTATTTTATTCTCCTCTATTCTGGAATACATCACCCGGGTTCTTCCCCTGCCGGCCCGGGCCACCCTGCTTCTCCACGCGCTTCGCGGGGTCCGCTTCCGGGACCGGTCCACGGTGTACATCCGCCCCCTGGTACAGCTGGCCTCCCGTTTCCCCGACGACCTGACGGTGGGGAAGAACGTATTCTTCGATGTGTGCGCCATGGTCCTCCCGGATCGGTTCGCCGCCCGGGGGACGGAGCACCGTTTCCAGCGGACCCGGGTGGTGATCGAGGACAATGTGTATGTGGGCATGGGCGCCATGATCCTGTCCGGCGTCACCGTTCACACGGGTGCGGTGGTGGCTCCGGGTAGCGTGGTGTACGAGGATGTGCCTGCGCACACCCTGGTCCGGGGGAACCCGGCCCGCCCCGTGGAAACCCTGCCCCCCGTGGACCGGAGCCGGTCCGCCATGCGAAGGCAGGAAAAAGAAGAGGCGCAGGTCGAGGAGGGGGTCGACGAGAAAGGGGTCAGCACGCGGGCCTATCCCTACGAACAGGGGTTTCTCAAGACCCTGCGGGAAGATCCGACCATCGTTCTTCGCTCCGTCCTCACCCACGCCATTCTGACCCTGCCCATCCCCCCCCGGCTCGCCACGGTCCTGTACAACCGGATGGGGGTGAACTTCCGTAACTGGCGTACCAGCGGGATCGTGCTGCCCATCTTCATGGACCCGATCCACCCCACAGGCATCACCGTGGGAGAGTACACGCATATTTCCAACCAGTCACTGATCGCGGCGCACTTCTTCGATCCGCACCTGCCGGGCTTTTTCTACCGGAAAGCCCGGGTGGATATCGAGGACAGCGTGTTCCTGGGCATGGGGGTCATCATGGGAGCAGGCGCCCGGATCGGCTCGTACTCCATCGCTTCGGCCAACTCCGTGATCTTCCGGGACGTGAACCAGAACCTGAGCGTCATCGGCAATCCGGCCCGCGCTTTTTCCCGGACCCCCAGCCGAAAGAGGGACTACGGACTCACCGTGGACCGGGACAAGAGGTTCCAGGACGACACGGGAAAAAGCGAGGAGATCTACCACTTCGAACACCGCCTGGGGAAGGTGTTCCGGGAAAACCCCCGGAGGATCTTCGCCTTTCTGCTGGACTACCTGGCTTCGGTCCTGCCCCTGTCGTCCCATCAGAAGGCCGGCATCCAGCGCTTCTGCGGGATCCGGATCCAGGATCCCGGCAACATCCGGCTCGGAACCTCCGTGTACCTGGAGCGGCTGGCCCCGGAACGGGTGGAGATCGGACGGAACGTCACCATCGGGGACCGGGTCAAGGTTCTCGCCCACTATGTGGAGGCTTCGGTGGAGGGGTGTTACTATCGTACGGGCCGTGTTGCGGTGGAAGACGATGTCTATCTGGGGGCCGGAACGGTGATCGCCAACAACATCACCATCGGGAAGGGGACGGTGGTCATGCCGGGGACCCTGCTCGTGTCGGACGTGCCGCCGCAAACGATCATAGGCGGTTTCCCGCCGGAGGTCCTCGGAAAAAGAGAAATCCCATGACCAACCTGCTTATCCTGGCGGAACTTCTGCTCATCGTTATCGTGACCTATTATTGCCGGCAGTGGGAACTGGGCCTCTTTCAGGGACAGGACCCCCCCGGCGGGAGGGCCGCTCTCTACCTGAGGATCATGCGCCCTCAGCACTGGATCCTGTTCACCACCGTTTTCGTCTTCGTGGCCTGTCCCGGCCTGCACCCGAAACTGGCATGTGTTCTTCCGGCCGTGTTTTTCCAGCAGGCGTTTCTGTTCGGGGTGAACGACTACTGGGACCGGGAGGTGGATGCCCTGAACCCGCTCAAAAAGAAGCGGAACGTGGTGGCTTCGGGGGAACTTTCCCTTGCGGAGTGCCGTTTCGTCCTCTTCCTGGTGTTCGCCCTGGGAATGCTCTTTTCCGTGTGTCTCGGCCCGGCGGCGGCGGGGCTTTCCGCCCTGTTCATGGTGGTCAGCTACGCTTATACGGCCCCCCCCTTCCGGCTGAAGGGGAGGATCGGCTGGGACCTGGTCTCGCACGGTTTCGTGGTCTTCTCCTTCCCGTTTCTTTTTACCACCGTTGGGCTGGGCCTTGTTTCCGTTCGCAACCTGGGCATGTACCTGATCTTCGTTTTGCTGTCTCTCCAGATCCAGGTGTCCCAGGAAGCGAGGGATTTCAAGGACGACGCAGAGGTGGAGATGAATTCGGTCCTGGCCATGGGGTACCGGAACGCCTATCTGCTCATGGCCGGCCTGCTGGTGACCAGCCTGGTTCTCTGTTTTCTGCTGGTCCTCTCCGGCAGGGCGTCCGTCCTGTTTCTCCTGGTGGCGTCCCTGTGCGCTTCCGCCCTGCACGACCTCCACGGGACCTGGCGGCGCAAGCAGTACGCCGGCGGGTTTCAGAGCATCTGGGCCGGGTTCAACAAAAAAACGCTCGTGGCGAGCCTCCCCGTGATCCTGTGGTGGTTCCTGCTGGGGTAAGCGGCGGGACGACCGGAATTTTTGACAGGACATCCTGGCTCAAGATATAATATACGGTTTGAAGAGCCGGAACAGAATACAAATGTTGGTTTGACCACGGAAATCTGAAATGAAAACATACCTCGGTATTTCCTTTTGCGTTGTGGGTCTGTACGGCCTGGTTTCCGGCAGGTTTCTCCCTGGACTTCTCTTCATCGGTGCCGGCTCAATACTCGCGAATTTTTTCAGGCATACAAGGAGCACCCCGCTTTGAAAGTCTTTTTGAAAAAGATCGGGAAAACCGTTTTATCCATATCGATTCTCGTTCTTCTCATCCTGGTTCTCTCGCCGATGATCGCGCTCATTCTCAAGCTGGTGTTCGGTGTCGCCGTCAAGGAATAGGGGACGGGAAGGAGAACACCCATGTATGGAAGAATGGCGTTTATCGTAATAGCGATCCTCTATCTGACCTGTCTTCTCATCGGCTTGGTGAAGAACTCAACACTGTTTTGACCCGGGCAAGGTCCCCGCATGGTCCCGGGAGCGCATCGCCGGGTATCCCCCGTGACGGGGGTCCGAATGAAACGCCGGTGACACGACCGTGGACTCTGCAGCGCCCGGCACAGTGAATCCCTTTCCAACCACAAAAAAACACAAAAAATCGAGGGGGTTATGGTAAAGCCGGCGGTTCTGTTCCCGGGACAGGGCGTCCAGTCCGTGGGTATGGGCAGGGACATCTACGAAGCTTTTCCCGAGGCCAGGGAGGTTCTCGACCAGGCCAACGACATCCTGGGGATGGACCTGAAAGCGCTCATGTTCGAAGGCCCCATGGAGAAACTCACCGAGACGGGCAACGCACAACCGGCCATCCTGACGGTCAATTACGCCTTTTTCCGCCTGGCCATGGCGAAATCCCTTGTGTTTCAGGGGACTGCGGGGCACAGCCTGGGTGAGTACAACGCCCTGGTGGCCGCCGGGGCCCTCTCCTTTCCCGATGCGCTGCTGGCCGTCCGGGAGCGGGGGCGGCTCATGCAGGAGGTCGGAGCAAAGACCGAAGGGACCATGGCCGCGGTGCTGGGGCTGGAAGAAGAGAAACTCAAGGACGTCTGCCTTCGGGCCTCCTCAACCGGGCCCGTGGCTATCGCCAACTTCAACTGTCCGGGACAGCTGGTGATTTCCGGAGAGGTTTCCGCCCTGGAGGAGGCCTGTGTGCTGGCAAAGGAAGCGGGGGCCAAGCGGGCCATCCGGCTGCGGGTGGGAGGTGCTTTTCACTCGTCCCTGCTGCAGGAGGCCTCGGCAATGTTTGCCGGTTTCCTGGAGGGCGTGGAGATCGGCAGGCCCTCCTGCGATTTCTACACGAACGTCACCGGGGGGCCGGTATCGGACCCTGCGGAGATCCGGAACCTTCTTGCCAGACAGCTCAGCGCCCCGGTTCTCTGGGAGAAGATCGTTCGGGAGATGGTCCGGCAGGGATACGGGTCCTTTACCGAGGTTGGCCCGGGCAGGGTGCTGACCGGCCTGATCTCACAGATCGATAAGGGGGTCGAGACCGCCAACATCAACAGCCCCTCATCCCTGGATGCCCTCTAGTCCTCTTAAAAAACCCCCGTCGGCGGAGGTTGTGTCCGGAATCTTTTTCCCGGGATCCTTGCTCTAAACGTCAGAATCTCCTGATGCCCATGCGATCATCTACTGTTTTATTTGGCACGGGAATCTTGAGATAATTTTTCAAACAATCTATCCTGAAATTTCCATGGTTTTCCATCGAACCCGTCCGGAAGGCACGCTCTGCACCGTGCAAAGGGCCGACACGGCGAGCTTTCCGGCTCCATATGGCCAAACAGGAAATAGGAAGATCCATCATGAAGAAGGGCCGAAAAGAATACTTTCTGGGCATTGATGTGGGTTCCATAAGCACCAACATCGTGCTCATGGACGACACCCGGAAGGTCGTGGAAGAGGTCAACAAGAGGCTTCTCGGGGAACCGCTTCAGATCCTCCACGGGCTCCTCCGGGACCAGCTGGAGAAGCACAAGAGGAAAAACATCACATCCCTGGCGGTCACCGGATCGGGCGGCAAGGTGCTCACCGACCTGATCGGGGGTGTTTTCGTCAACGAGGTGATCGCCCAGTCCGCGGCCACGGTCCACTTCCATCCCGAGGCCAGGACCGTGATCGAAATCGGCGGCGAGGACGCCAAGCTGATCTTTCTGGAGCCGGACCCGGACGTTCAGGGGGAGTATAAACTTGAGGATTTCTCCATGAACTCGGTCTGTTCGGCCGGAACCGGGTCGTTTCTCGACCAGCAGGCCTTCCGGCTGCAGATCGATATCGAGGAGTTTGGAAACCTTGCCCTGAAATCCAAGAACCCGCCCCGGATAGCGGGCCGGTGCAGCGTGTTTGCCAAGAGCGACATGATCCACCTTCAGCAGGTGGGGACCCCGCACTACGAGATCGTCGCGGGGCTCTGCTACGCCCTGGCCCGGAACTTCATCAGCGTCCTCGGTGCCGGAAAGGAGTTTCCCCGGCCCATCTCTTTTCAGGGGGGCGTGGCCGCCAACGCGGGGATACGGGAGGCTTTCCTGAACCTGCTGGGTCTCAAGAAGGGGGAGCTGATCATCCCCAGGCGTTTCATGGCCATGGGCGCCATCGGATCGGTGCTTCACGTCATGAAAGAGAGCAGGGAAAAAGCTGCGTTTCAGGGACTTGGCGGTTTGGAAACCTACCTGGAGCGCCTGGAGCGGGAAGGTGAGGCCACTCTCCGGGAGCCCCTGACCCGGCCCCAGGTCATGCCCTCGGAGGTGATCACCAAGCTGGACCTCAAGGAAGGGGAGAAGGTCAAGACGTACCTGGGCATCGACATCGGGTCGGTAAGTACGAACCTGGTTCTCATCGACGAGCAGAAGCGCGTGCTCTCCAAGCGGTACCTGCGGACCCAGAGCAAGCCGCTCCAGATGGTGCAGATCGGACTCCAGGAGATCTACGACGAGATCGGGGACAGGGTGGAAATCGCCGGAGTGGGAACCACCGGCTCGGGACGGTACCTGATCGGGGATTTCGTGGGTGCGGACGTGATCCGAAACGAGATCTCCGCCCAGGCCGCGGCCTCCATCGACATCAACCCCATGGTGGACACGATCTTCGAGATCGGGGGACAGGACTCCAAATACATCAGCGTGGACAACGGGGTGGTGGTTGATTTCAATATGAACCACGCCTGCGCCGCGGGCACCGGGTCCTTTCTCGAAGAGCAGGCCGAGCAGCTGGGCGTGGACATCAAGAACGAGTTCGCGGACCTGGCCTTCGGCAGCAAGCAGCCCGTCCCCCTTGCGGAGAAGTGCACGGTGTTCATGGAATCCGACCTGGTGCACTATCAGCAGAAAGGTGCCGGCAAGGAAGACCTGATGGCGGGCCTGAGCTACTCGATTGTCCAGAACTACATCAACAAGGTGGTCAAGACCGGCCGGATCGGGAAGAACATTTTTTTTCAGGGGGGCACGGCCTTCAACAAGGCGACCGTGTCCGCCTTCGAAAAGGTTACGGGAAAGAAGATTACCGTGCCGCCGCACCACGAGGTCACCGGCGCCATCGGGGTGGCCCTCCTGGCCATGGAGGCCTCCGAGGGCGGGCCGAGCACGTTCAAGGGGTTCGACCTGAGCAAGAAGACCTACGCGTTCGAGTCGTTTGCGTGCGAGGACTGCCCCAACCTCTGCGAGATCAACAAAATCACCGTGGAGGGCGCCGCGCCGCTCTACTACGGGAGCCGGTGCGGAAAGTTCGACGTGGACAAGAAGAAGAAGCTGGACAAGGGGATCCCGGACCTGTTCGACGAGCGGGAGCGGTGGCTGCTCAACGTGTATCCCAACCGGGAGCCCGCGGACCCCAACGCGCCCACCGTGGGGCTGCCCCGGGCCCTGATGCACTTCGAGCTCATGCCCCTGTTCAAAGCGTTTTTCTCCGAGCTTGGTTTCCGGGTGGTCATCTCCGACAAGACCAACGAAAGCATCGCCAAGAAAAGCACCGAGGTGGTTTCCGCCGAGTTCTGTTTCCCGGTGAAGGTTGCCCACGGGCACGTCCTCAACCTGATCGACAAGGGCGTGGACTACATCTTCTTCCCGGCGGTGCAGGAGATGAAGAAGACCGACAAGACGCAGGAGCACGCCTGGCTGTGCCCCTGGAACCAGGGGATCCCGTTCACCGTGCTCTCCGCCATCGACGTAACCCGGTACGGGACCAAGATGGTCCATCCGGACATTTGGTTCTCGGTCCCGGAAGCCATGGTGGCCAAGAAGTTCGCGGAGATCGGGCGGGAGTTCGGAAAGGGCTGGAAGGAGTCTTTACAGGCCTACTACGTGGCCAAGGCTTACCAGACCAAGTTCTACGACCAGGTGAAGACGCGGGGCAAGGAGATCCTGGAGACCCTGCCCCAGGACGAGATGGCCATGGTGATCCTGAGCCGCTCCTACAACGGGTGCGACCAGCGGTTGAACCTGAACATCCCCAAGAAGCTCCGGCAGATGGGTGTCCTGCCCATGCCCATGGATTTCCTCCCGCTGGACGAGATGGAACTCACCAGCAAGGACGAGCGGATCAACTGGAAGAACGGACAGCGGTTCGTCAAGGCCGCCCGCATCATCCGGGACGATCCCCGGCTCCACGCCATGTACATCACCAACTTCAACTGCGGCCCGGACGCCTTCATCCGGTACTACATCCAGGACAACCTGAAGGGCAAGCCCTGCTTCGAGCTGGAGGTGGACGAGCACAGCTCGGACACGGGCGCCATCACCCGGTGCGAGGCCTACCTGGACAGCCTCAACAACCGCCGGAAGCACAAGATCGAGATCGATTTCCCCGAGCCCGTCCGCCGGCCGTACACCAAGGACATGACCATCTACCTGCCCCAGCCGGACTGCCTGAACGCGCTGCCCTCCCTGTGGCAGGCCTCCTTCGCGGCCCAGGGTCTGGAGATCAAGCTTTTTCCCAAGTCCAACCATCAGACCCTGGAGTACGCCCGCCAGTTCTCCACCAGCAAGGAGTGCTACCCGTACCAGCTGGTGCTGGGCGACATGGTGCGGATCCTGAAGGATGAGAGCATCGACAAGGACAACCTGGCCTTCATGGTGCCGGTGACCCCCGGCGCCTGCAGGCTTCTGGGCTACCCCAAGGGCCAGCGCATGGTGCTGGACCACCTGGGGTACGAGCGCATTCCGCTCATCAACCCCACCACGCGCTGGAAGGAAGGCAAGGACCTCATCGGCAAGAGCTACATGCTCGTGGAACGGCTGCTCTTTCTGGCCAACACGGCGAACGAACTGCTGCTGAAGCGTGCGCGGGAGATCCGGCCCTATGAAGTCAACCCCGGCGAAACCAACGAGGTCTACGACACGTTTTTCCGGGAGCTCGTGCAGAGGACCCGCTCCAGCAAGAGCTTCGATCCTCTGCTGAAGCGGGCCGCGAAGCGGTTCGCCGAAATCCCCACCGCCGGGCGCGGCACCAAGCCGATCATCGGCATCCTGGGCGAGATCTACGTGCGCATGACCCCGTTCGCCAACGGGTTTCTGGAGGACGAGATCGAAAATCTGGGGGGGGAG
>CAYTRL010000009.1:0-33012 GCA_964439795.1 uncultured Thermodesulfobacteriota bacterium | reverse complement strand
GCGCCTGCGGCCGGGCAGGACCTCTCCGACGTAACGCAGGCGAAAACCGTCTCCCGTGAAGCGGACAATCCGCTTCCCCATCCCGGGACCGACGACGACGAACAGGAACTGGCCCCCGTTCTCCGGCGGATGGAATCGGTCTATGGAAAGCTTGAAAGCTACCGCGCCGAATTCAGGCAGGAATCCGAAACCCGCGTCCTCCAGAGACGAAAGGAATCCACCGGGGAACTGTTCTTCCAGAAGCCGGACCAAATGCGCTGGAGCTACCGGACTCCGGAAAAGAAAGACATTTATCTGTCCGAAAATCAGATGACCATCTATATGCCGGAGCGTAACACCGTCTTTCTTCAGCCCCTGCAAGACGCCCTGTCGGGCGCGGCTCCCGCCCGGCTCTTCCTGGGCCCGGCTGCATTGAGTGAAACGTTCCGGATTTCCCGGGCGGAACCGGGCACAGACGACCCGGAAACCACCTGCCTCAGGCTGACCCCCCGTAAAAAAGGGGGAATGTCCGTGGAGGAGATCCTCCTCTGGGTGGACAACAGCGACTTTCTTCCCCGGAAATCCCGATCCAGGGATATCATGGGGAACGTCACCACGCTCCATTTTCTCCAGGGGAAGACGAACGTGAAACTGCCAGGAGAGATCTTCCGGTTTCAAGCCCCCCCTGAAGCGGAAATCGTAGAAAATATCTACTGACCCTCCTTCCCTTTTCCGGGGCCTTCATGCCAAAAACCAAGGTCACCGTCTGCATCGTTTCTCTGGGCTGTTCAAAAAACCAGGTAGACTCGGAGATCATGTCCGCATCCCTGCTCCGGGAAGGGTTCTCCTTCGTACCCGACCCTGCCGGGGCGGATGTCATCCTGCTGAACAGCTGCAGTTTCATCCGTGAGGCGGTGGAAGAAAGCCTGACATTCCTGGATGCCCTTGGCCGGTACAGGGAACAGGGGACCTGCCGCTGCCTCGTCCTGGCCGGTTGCCTGGTGGAGCGGTACGGAAAGGAACTGAATAAACAGATCCCCTACGTGGACCTTTTTG
Source organism: uncultured Thermodesulfobacteriota bacterium (assembly GCA_964439795.1). Lineage (GTDB taxonomy): Bacteria > Desulfobacterota > DSWW01 > DSWW01 > DSWW01 > CAYTRL01. The sequence continues at coordinate 31,977 of CAYTRL010000009.1, read as the reverse complement.
TGGGGATGAAAGCGGAGCCGGGGGTGGGAGTGATCCTGACCCGTCACCTCCAGGGCGCGTCTTCCCGATCCATTTTTCTTCATGCTCCCCCGGATCCCGGTGCGGAAGCGCGGAGCCCCTGGCAGGACCGGCAACCCCTGGGGGTTTGGGCCTACGTAAAAATCGCGGAAGGCTGTTCCAACCGGTGTACCTACTGCACGATCCCGGACATCCGGGGAAGCCTCCACAGCCGGAACCCGGAAGACATCCGACAGGAGGTGGCCCACCTGGCCAGGGGGGGGGTGGAGGAGATCAACCTGGTCGCCCAGGATGTGGCCGGTTACGGAGGGGATTGGAAAACAAGGAAAAAGGCACCGCTGCCGGATCTGTTGCGCAGTCTGCACCGGATCGATGGGATACAGTGGATCCGCCTGCTGTACTGCCATCCCGCCCATGTGGATGAAGCCCTGGTAGGAGCGATGGGGGACCTGGAAAAAGTCTGCCCGTACCTGGACCTTCCCGTTCAGCACGTATCGAAACCGGTCCTGAAAGCGATGAACCGCTCCTACGATATCCGCCGGCTGAGATCGCTGATCCGAAGTCTTCGAAATGCAAGGCCCGACATCGCCTTGAGAACCACCCTGATGGTGGGGTTCCCGGGAGAGAAGAAAGAAGACGTGGAACGGCTGCTCCGTTTCCTGGAGGAGATCCGGTTTCATCACCTGGGTGTTTTCTGCTACAGTCCGGAAACGGGAACCGCGGCCCACGCCCTGGAGGAAAGCGTTCCCCCTGAAGAAAAAGAAGAACGGTTTCAAGCTGTTATGGACTTGCAGGCCGGTATTTCAGCCTCGATCCAGCAGACATATGTGGGAACTCTCCAGAAGGTGCTCGTGGAGGGGGACCACGAGGAAGACCCCGGCCTTCTCCAGGCGCGGACCCTGTATCAGGCCCCCGAAGTGGACGGGATGGTCGTGATCCCCAAGGGACTCCCCACCCAACAGGGGATGGCAACCGCCCGAATCACCGGATCCGACACCTACGACCTTTTCGGAGAAATCTGCGAGGAAGCCGGGTCATAATCCTCCCCCGTGAACGTGGGTTGCTTCCTCACTCCCCCCCATGAAGCCTGCCACGCTCCCCGCTTCACAGCCGAAAAAACTCCGGGTGGATAATTTTCCGGTAAAGGGAATCGGAATCCCTGCCGATTGTATGACAGAAATATGTCCGAAGGGGGCTTGACAAGGGCATGAGAATGGTTATACTTACTCCCCTTCCCCAAAAATGTAACTAGAACGGAAAGGTCGTTCCCGTGAAAAGAAAAGAGTTGCAGACGTTCAAGAAACAGCTGAGCCAGGAAAAGGCCGTAATCCTTCAGACCCGATCGCCCAAGATGGATCCGTCCCCTAAAACAGGGGATGCCGAGGGCGGTGATGTTTGTGACATCGCCTCCAGCGATCGGGAACGGGACCTGAAGCTTCGGCTCAATGAGAGAGAACGCGAAAAACTGCGAGCCATAGAAGAGGCCCTGGAACGTATCGAGGAGGGTAGTTTCGGAATCTGCGAAGAATGCGAGTGCAAGATTCCCGTGGGCAGGCTAAAGATCATGCCGTTCGCCCTTGTCTGCGTGGAATGCAAGTCCAAGGAAGAAAAGCAGAGCAAACTGATTTCCCCCGTGTCCCAGAGTTCCTTTGCAGGGGATTCCAGCGTGAACGACATCATCAGGACAGAGGACGATAGCTGAGTAAAGCTGACGAAACCCTTCTTTTCCGTACCTTTTCGGGTCCCTCTGAACCCTGTCTCCTTCTCAACGCCTCCCTTTCTGATACCGCCTCACCGCCCGGTTGTGTTCTTTCAAACTGCTTGAAAAATGGTGGGTTCCATCGTTTTTCGAAACGAAATAGAGGTACTTCGTCTTTTCCGGGTCCACCACCGATCGGAGGGCTTCCAGCCCGGGGTTGGCAATGGGTCCCGGGGGCAACCCGGTGTTGGTATAGGTGTTGTAGGGGGTCGGTGTCTTCAGATGCCGCCGGGTCAGGTTGCCGTCAAAACCCTCGATGCCGTAGATGACCGTGGGATCGCACTGCAGGGGTATCCGCTTCGCCAGCCGGTTGTGCAGCACGGAGGCCACCAGCGGTTTTTCCTCCTGTCGTCCAGTCTCTTTCTCAACGATGGACGCCATGGTGACCACCTCTAAAACGGTCAACCCCATCGCCTCCTGCCCTTCCCTTACCTCCGGTTCATAAACCTGATGGAACCGTTCCACCATGGCTTTCAGTATCTCGCGTGTGGGAAGCCCCTCAGCGAAATGATACGTGTCAGGGAAGAGGTACCCCTCCAGGCTCTCCCCCTCCAGCCCCAGTTCATCCAGGAACGCAGGGTCTCTGTGCGCATGCAGGACGTCCAACGGATCGGCAAGCCCCGCCCGCTCCAGCAGCACCGAAATCTGCTTGACGGTGGACCCTTCCGGAATGGTCACCTTCCGGAGCACCACCCTGCCCCGGCAAAGGGCATCCAGGATCTCTCCCGGGTTCCAGGACGAATCGAACAGGTATTCTCCCGCTCTCACCTCCTGGTCCCGGTGCTGCAGACGGGCCAGAAGGCTGAACAACTCCGGAAAACGCAGGAGTTTTTCACGGGCAAGATCCCTTGAAATTGTACGGAAAGTCATCCCCCTCTGCACTCGGAAACGAACCTCCCGTGACCGGTTGTCATACGGCAGGTGATAATAGGCGACTACAACCGCTCCCAGAAGCAGGATCGGCAACAGCAGCAGGCAACAGAACCGTACCGTTTTAGCCACAATTTTCAAGATCATGCGTCACCGTTGAATCGAGTCCAGGTATCCCTGCAGGATAATGGCGGCGGCAACCTTGTCCACCTGTTTTTTCCGCTTGGCACGGCTCATGTTCGCCTGAATCAACACGCGTTCCGCCGCCACGGTTGAGAACCTTTCGTCCCAAAAGACGACCGGAATACCCAGGGATTTTTCCAGCCCGGAGGCAAAGTTCTTCACCCGCCGGGCCCGGCTCCCCGGGATGCCGCTCATGGGCAACGGCATCCCCACCACCACGGTGGATACCCTGCCCTCCTCCGCAATGCATCGCAACCGATCAAGGTCCAGGGCCAGTTGCTTCCTCCGGACGGTGGTGTGTGGTTGGGCCGTCCAGCCCATTTCGTCGCTCAGGGCCACGCCGATGGTCCTGTCGCCCACATCCAGGCCCATCAGACGGGATCCTGGGCCCATATCGTCGTTTTTTCGATCTTCATCCGTCATGTGTGCACATGCAGTCAACGGTTGGGGTTAGATGGGGGATACCCGGTCCCTCGATTATAGGTCCCCTGCAGTGTCGGATTCAAGAAGTGGTTCGGAAGACCTGGAGGATTTATCAAAGAAGACAGAAAGACAGTGAAACTGGCACAAACATTGCTAAAAATATGATCGATAACGTTGGAATACGGTATTCTGTGGAAAAAGTCACGAAATCGGCACATCATGTTTCGATCTCATTGCATTATTTGGACTCTCTGCTATAGTGAAAATCTGTCGTGCCGTCTCCTGCAGCAGGGCCCCCGCCCAGGGAATGCGGGGAGCACCAGCCGGTCGGGGATAGACCCGGTGGAGGGGAGGGACGAAGGAAATACCTCGAACAGATTGTACATTTTCCGAGATGTCTGAGAAGATCCGCTGTTTTCTGGCCGTGGAAATGACGGAAGCGGTGAAACGGTCCCTGGAGGAACTCGTGAGCCGCCTGGACCTGCCCCAGTTCCACGTCCGCTGGGTGCGGCCGAAAAACATGCATCTGACGCTCCGGTTTCTCGGGGACATACCGCACCCGGAAGTGCAGGCCGTTTCCGGTGCCGCCCGGGAAGCCGCCTCCGGAATCCGGGCATTCGCCCTCCGGCTGAAAGGCCTGGGGACCTTCCCATCATCCGGCAACCCCCGGATCGTGTGGGTGGGCATGGAAGACGACCGGGCCGTTATGCGTCTGGAAAGACAACTGACCCGAACGCTCGGGGCGATCGGCATTCCGCCCCCGGACAGGCCTTTCCGGCCCCATCTCACGCTGGGAAGAGTGAAAAGCCGCCGGGGGATCGGTGAACTGATAAAACACCTGGAACGGAACAGAACCGTGGACTTGGGAGGGATGTGGGCAGAGCAGATCTCCTTCATCAGGAGCGAACTCCGCCCTTCCGGCCCCCTGTACACGGTTTTGGACCGGCACCCGTTTCAAAACGAGTCTAGAGAGGGGAATCATTCATGAAAAAAGAGACAAAGGAACCGGACAAGGAGAAGGCGATCTCCCTGGCCATAAGCTCCATTGAAAAGCAGTTCGGAAAAGGGTCGATCATGAGGATGGACGATTCCTCCAAGCCCCTGGAATCGGTCCCCTGCATACCCACCGGTTCCCTGGGCCTGGACATCGCCCTGGGTATAGGCGGCATCCCCCGCGGCCGGATCGTGGAGATCTACGGCCCGGAAAGCTCGGGAAAAACCACCCTGGCGCTCCACATAGTGGCCGAAGCGCAGAAGACGGGAGGCATCGCTGCCTTCATCGATGCGGAACATGCCCTGGATCTCATCTACGCCAGGCGTCTGGGGGTGAAGAGCGAGGACCTGCTCGTTTCCCAGCCCGACACCGGCGAGCAGGCCCTGGAGATCGCCGACATGCTGATCCAGAGCGGAGCCGTGGACGTCATCGCGGTGGATTCGGTGGCCGCGCTGGTCCCTCGCGCGGAGATCAACGGCGAGATGGGAGATGCCCAGATGGGCCTGCAGGCCCGTCTCATGAGCCAGGCCATGCGGAAGCTGACCGGAAGCATTCACCGGTCCAAGACCAGCATGATCTTTATCAACCAGATCCGCATGAAGATCGGCGTGATGTTCGGCAATCCGGAGACCACTCCCGGGGGAAACGCGCTGAAGTTCTATGCATCCCAACGCCTGGACATCCGCCGCATCGCGGCGATCAAGTCGGGAACCGAACTGCTGGGGAACCGTACCCGCGTGCGGGTGGTCAAGAACAAGCTGGCCCCCCCGTTCAAGGACGTGGAGTTCGACATCCTCTACGGGATGGGTATATCCCGGGAAGGGGAAATCCTGGACATGGGGATCCAGCACGAACTCGTCGAAAAATCGGGTCCCTGGTACTCCTACGGACCCGAACGCATCGGCCAGGGCAGGGAGAACGCCCGGATCTTTCTGGCGGATAACCCGGACGTGCAGGAAGAGATAAAGCAGAAGATCCTGGAAAAATGCGGGCTCAAAAAGGGGGAGGCGGGGAAGGGGGAGAAGAATCCCAAAAACAACAAGGAGGGATAAGAGCCTTGGAATGGAATGATATCCTGAAAATCGCGGTAAGCCGGGGGGCCTCTGACATCCATCTCCGTTCGGGTTTGAGGCCGATCTTCCGGATCATGGGCACGCTCTATCCGTACCGGGAGCACCCTCCCATCTCTCCGGAAGACATCGAGAGCGTGCTTCCAGCCCTGCTGAACAACTGGCAGAAGGAGAGGTACGAGCAGCGGAAACAGGTGGACGTCTCCTACGGCATGGAGGATCTGGGACGGTTCCGGATCAACATCTTCCAGCAGAGGGGCGTGCCGAGCATGGTGTGCCGGTACATCCCCCACCAGATCCAGAACACGGACGATCTCTTTCTTCCGGAAATCGTGAATAAGATCGCCCTGGAACAGCGTGGGCTGGTGCTGGTTACCGGCACAACCGGTTCCGGAAAGTCCACTACGCTGGCGGCCATGATCCAGCACATCAACCAGAACCGGAACTGCCATATCATCACGATCGAAGACCCGATCGAATTTCTCCACATCGACCACAAGAGCCTGATCAACCAGCGGGAGGTGGGCTTCGATACCGATTCGTTCTCTTCCGCGCTCCGGGGGGCCCTGCGGCAGGACCCGGACGTGGTCCTGGTGGGTGAGATGCGGGATTTCGAAACGATCGAAACCGCCATCCTGGCGGCGGAGACCGGCCACCTGGTCATGAGCACCCTGCACACCCTGGACGCAATGGAGTCGATCAACCGGATTATCACGGTTTTTCCCTCCCACCAGCAGCAGCAGATCCGACGGCAGCTGTCCGGCATCCTCAAGGGCGTGATCTCCCAACGCCTCGTTCCCCGGGCGGACGGGCGAGGCCGGGTTCCCGCCGTGGAGGTGCTCATCAACACGGCCCGGATCCGGGACTGCATCGACGACGCCTCCAAGACCAAGGAGATACGGGATGTAATCGCCCGGGGCTACACCGCGTACGGGATGCAGAGCTTTGACCAGTCCCTGATGTACCTCCTGGAAAAACAGCTGATCACCTATGAAGAAGCCCTGTTACAGTGCAGCAACCCCGACGACTTCGCCCTGAAAATCAAGGGTATCTACTCCACCAGTGATGCCGGATGGGAAGGGTTTGAAGCGAAGATGGCAGAGGAAGAAGAGCAGATCCAGAAAACGAAACAGGACAATTTAGAGATCGAAAGGTTTGAAAAGTGAAACCCCTCCCCGCCCAGCAGATCCGGACCGAATTTCTCGAGTACTTTCAGAGCCAGACCCACCAGAAGGTTCGCTCTTCGTCCCTGATCCCGTCCAACGACCCCACCGTTCTTCTGACCACGGCGGGCATGCAGCAGTTCAAGCCCTACTTCCTGGGCGAACAGACGCCGGAAGAACGCCGCCTGACCAGTGTACAAAAATGCTTCCGCACTTCGGACATCGAGGAGGTGGGAGACAACACCCACGACACTTTCTTTGAAATGCTCGGCAACTTTTCCGTGGGGGATTATTTCAAGGAAGATGCCATCGATTTCGCCTGGGAACTCCTGGTGGACAAATGGGAACTGCCCAGAGACCGCCTTTCGGTGACGGTGTTCGGGGGGCACGGGACGATTCCGGCCGACGAGGAGGCCGAACAGCTCTGGACGAACCGCGGGGTCCAGCCGGAGAAGATCCATCGGTTCGGGCCGGAGGATAATTTCTGGGGCCCCCCGGGGGTCACGGGCCCCTGCGGCCCCTGCTCGGAAATCCACTATGACGTCACCCGGACCCCGTGCGAACTGGGTGACGGCTGCGGGCCGAACTGTGAATGCGGCCGCTTCCTGGAAATCTGGAACCTCGTCTTCATGCAGTACAACAAAGAAGACGAGAACACCTTCCTCCCCCTGCCCGCCAAGAACATCGACACCGGCATGGGCCTGGAACGCATCGCCATGGTCCTGCAGGGAAAGAATGACATCTTCGGCACCGACCTCTTCTATCCGCTTTTGGAAGCCGTTGGGGAACTTCACGGCCGCTCACCGGATTCGTTCGACACATCCACGCTGCAGTCGGCGCGCATCGTTGCGGATCACATCCGGGGTGCCACCTTTCTCGTCTCGGACGGGGTCCTGCCCTCCAACGAGGGGCGCGGGTACGTCCTGCGCCGGATCCTGCGCAAGGCGCTGGTACACGGCCGCAAGCTGGGTCAGAACGGTCCGTTCGTGAACCGGCTTCTCCACGTGGTGCTGGACATGTATCAGGCCGCCTACCCCGAACTGCTGGAAAACCGGAACTTCATCGACCGGGTATTGTGCAGCGAGGAACAGCGCTTTCTGGAAACCCTGGAAACGGGCATCCGAATCTTCCAGTCGGAAAGGGAGAAGATGGAGGCGGCCGGTGAGGACACCATCCCGGGGCCTCTGCTCTTCAAGCTGTACGACACCTACGGGTTTCCCCCGGAACTCACCGATGACATGGCCCGCGAACGGGGACTGAAGGTGGACCGGGCCGGCTTCGACCGGTGCATGGACGAACAGCGGCAGAAGGCCCGGGCTTCCTGGAAGGGAAACGAACAGGAGGGACTGGGCGCGGAAGGGGACCTGGCGGGGGTGCAGAGCGAATTCGTGGGGTATGACCGCCTGGAGATTACGTCGGTCCTCACCCGCATGTTCGTGAACGGAAAACGTGTGGAAGCCGCCCGGCAAGGGGACGAGATCCAGCTCGTCGTTTCCCAGACTTCCTTTTACGCCGAGAGCGGCGGCCAGGCAGGAGATCAGGGTGAGATCCTGGGACCGCAGGGGACCTTCCAGGTCCGGGAGACCCGTCACGGACCGGGAGAGGTGATCCTGCATACCGGCACAATCACAAAAGGGAGTTTCCAGGAGGGAGAAGAGGTGCTTCTTCGGGTGGACCGGGAACAGAGGTCCGCCACGGCCCGGAACCATACGGCAACCCACCTCCTTCACTACGCCCTGCGCACCCTCCTCGGGGATCACGTTCGCCAGTCCGGGTCCCTGGTGGCCCCGGACAGACTGCGGTTCGACTTCACACATTACGCGGCCCTGACCGAGGAAGAGCTGGCATCCCTGGAAAGGCTGGTCAACCGGAAGATCCGGGAAAACACGGCCATGAGCATCCGCATCGTCTCCTTCCAGGAGGCCCAGGAAGAGAAGGCCATGGCCCTGTTCGGCGAAAAGTACGGGGACGAGGTCCGTGTTGTCGGAGCCGGAGATTACAGCAAGGAGCTCTGCGGAGGCACCCATGTGAGCCGGACAGGCGACATCGGCTTTTTCAAGCTGATCCACGAATCCAGCGTAGCGGCGGGCATCCGGAGGATCGAAGCCATCACCGGGGAGCCGGCCGTGGAGCATGTCCAGGAGGTGGAAAAAGAGTTCCGCGGCGCATCCAGGCTTCTTCAGGCCCGACCGGGAGAGATGGTCCAGCGGATCCAGCAGCTGCAGCAGAAACAGAAGGAACATGAGAAGGCACGAAAGGGCAAGGCCGCCGGCCGCCTGAAGGACTCCGCTGCAGAACTGGCGGACCAGGCGGAGAACGTTGGAGGCATCCCCCTGATCACAGCCCGGTGCGACGGCGACGCGGATACCCTGAGAACCCTCTCGGACATGATCCGGGATCGGCTGCCCGGCAGCGTCATCCTTCTGGGGGGACAGCACAAGGATGCGGCGCTGTTGATCCTGTCGGTGGCCAAGGATCTGAAGGGCCGTTTCCACGCCGGGAAACTCATCGCGGAAGTGGCCAGAGAGGTCGGCGGAAAGGGAGGCGGCAGACCGGATATGGCCCAAGCCGGAGGCCCCTCTCTCGAGAAGCTTGACCAGGCGTTCCAAAGGTGCAGAGAGCTGGTCGGGAGCGGTTGAACCAAGGTTCCGGTCCACCCGCTCAGGGATCAGGCGGGGCCGGGCCCTCCCCTGCAGGAGGAGAATCAAGACGGTAGAAGATCTTGCCGGGGGACGGAGCCGCATCCTTCAAGATGAGAAGCGAGACGGTGGAAAGTCGCGTCGGCGAACGAAGCCGAATGCCGGACCTTATTCGTAGCCCATATAACCGAACACCCGCTCCTTGAAGCGAAAGTACCCGGAAATGTACTTGAAGCGGCCCTTCTCGATGTCCTTGATGAACGTCTTGGAACGGGAAACGTACTTGCTTTCCGGGTAGAGTCGAAGCAGGGCCTGGAAGGCCTCCAGGGCCGGTTCCCGGTCCTGGAGAAAATAGTGGCATTTCCCGATGTAGTAGATCGCCCGGTCGGTGATGTCCTGGCCCCGGTAGTCATCCAGGATGCCGTAGAGTCGGAACAGGGCCGCCTGGAACTCGGCGTCCCGGTAATAAAAGCGGGCCACGTAAAAATCGTGCCGCGCCAGGCGGTGCAGCACCTTGGTCTGCAGCGGGACCGCCTGTTCCGCATAAGGACTTGCGGGAAAGCGAAGCTGGAGTTCCTCCAACTCCCGGCGGGCGTTCTCCAGGGCGGCCACGTCCCGGTCGATGCTGGTAAACTGCTCGTAGTAGGAAGAAGCCTTCATCCAGATCACGTACGGGATCTGATCGTTCGTGGGGTGAAGCTCCTCGAACCCCTGCAGGTGGACCAGGGCCTCCACGTACTTCTCATCGTAGAAGTAGGATTCGGCGATTTTCAGTTCCGCCTGGATGGCATAGATGCTGAACGGGAAGTTCTCCAGGATCTTCTGAAAATAGGGGATCGCGTCGTCGAAATCCTCGTCCTGGAACTGTTCCATGCCCAGGTTGAAGTTCTGCTCCGCGGACAGCTCCGTCTTATCCTTGAACCAGGTGCATCCCCCCAGGAAAACGACGGCGAACAGGACCGCGGCCAGAAGCGGACCGGCAAGTACCCGGTCCGCCCTCCATCTGTATTTTCTCCCGGTTGGTAGGTCCACGATCCATTCTCCCGGTACTACATTCAGTGCCCGGACATCGCAGCGTCATGCCCTGCTGCGGGAACGGGCCATCCGCATCCGTCCCCCGTGCGGACCGCTCCCCCCGGCAAACCCTTGCCGGGGACCGCACCCTGAAACGACTTGTGTCGGAAAACGATGGTTTTTCATTTTACGGCAACATGAAATTCGAAGCAACAGCCGGGGCCCGGGCTTACGAAGGGCGCTCTCCTTCGCCACGTTGGCAGCGGCAGGTTTTCACGATGAATCCTTTCCCGGTGTCTGATCGTCCAAAGCGTACATCCGGCGTTCGTCCCAGGCATGAACAGTGGACATCTCAGCGAAAAGCCGGTATATTATCATGGCTCAAAAGCTTTTACATAGCGGTTACAAAACCACAAACCGGAGAAACCCTTGCCCCAAGCTCTGACAGATCTGGTCGATTATCTGGATCGGTACCTGGACATTCGGGCGTTTGAGGACGCCTCGGAAAACGGTCTTCAGGTGGAGGGACCCGAGCAGGTACGCAAGGTAGGTCTCGCCGTGGATGCCTGCCTGCAGGCGATCCTGATGGCCGCCGGGAAGGGGTGCGATCTTCTGCTGGTCCATCACGGACTGTTCTGGGGCGTATCGCTCCCGGTACGGGGGATCCACTTCAAGAGGCTGCGGGCGCTCCTGAAATCGGACATGGCGCTGTACGCGGCTCACCTGCCCCTGGACGGCCATCCGGAGGTGGGAAACAACATTCAGATCGCCGCCCGCCTTCGCCTGAACGAGAGTGAACCGTTCGCCCGCTACGGCGACCGATCCCTGGGGGTTCAGGGGACCCTGCCCTCCCCGCTCTCTTGTGAAGAAGCCCTCCAGGCGTGCCGAAACACCCTGGGTCATGAAACCCAGGTTCTCCGGTTCGGCCCGGACAGGGTGTCTCGTGTAGGGGTTGTGAGCGGCTCGGCAACGGACCTGGGTCTCTTTCAGGAGGCAGCGGACAGCGGGATCGATCTCCTGGTCACCGGGGAACCCAAGCAGGCCGCATATTATCTCGCACAGGAACTGGGCCTGAACATTTTTTACGGAGGCCATTACCATACGGAAACCTTTGGTGTGAGGGCTCTGGGAGATCACCTGGGAGATCGCTTCGGCCTCCCGGTGGAGTTCCTCGACACGGCCTGCCCCCTTTGAGTACCCTTCCTTGACGATCACAATTATCCCAAGGCGTTGCATGACATGATACGGAACGACGAACGATACTATTCGGCGAAAAAAAAAGCACCTGCCTGCGGAGCCTGTCCCCGGAAGAGAGGGTGATCCTATGAAAAAGTTAACCTCTTATGGAGCCGGTCACTTTTTCATTGGTGCCGATGGATTGCTGTTGACGCATATGCGAGAGCGTCCCGCAACAACATCTATGAACCGAACGAGGACCTTTTCATGAAAGGTTCTGCAACGCCCCCCGCCTCGAACCACGGCTGCTGCCGGCTCCTGTTCGTGTTGCTGGCATGGTTTCTCGCGGCGGCACCTCCCTCCCCGGCCCGGGGAGAAGGCAGCTGTCAACTGCTGGCCGGGGCCGCCGAGGCGGAAATCACCCCCCGGGTGAAAGACTATGAGGACCGTAACGGGAACGGCCGCTTCGACATGGGCGACCCCTCTCAACCCTTCGGGCTGGGGGATCCCGTCCTGGCCTTCGAGGAGGGGGAGATCCGCATCGGAAACGGAGAAGGCCCGGCCCGTTACGTGTACGACCCGTTGTATGCCCGTGTCCTGTACCTGGAGAACCCGCACAGCGGAAAGAAGATTGCCCTGGTCTCCCTGGACCTGTACATGCTCATGTTCCCGGACGTGGAAGGGATCCGTTCCCTGGTGGATCCCGGCCTGGGCATGGACTTCGTCCTCCTGGGCTCTTCCCACACACACATGGGCCCGGATACTCTGGGGATCAGCGGACTCCAGGGGTTGTCCACCGGGGAGATCCTGGGCGTCCTGGGCCGGGGGAAAGCCCCCTCGGGGATCAACCGGGACTGGTTTCTTCGTCTTCGACAGACCGTGGCCGGCCTGGTTCGGAAAGCCGCCGAGGCCAAACGCCCCGCCGTCCTGAACCTGGCCCGGACCTCCTTCGATTTCGGCATCCATGACGAGCGGGAACCCCTGATCCTGGATACGGACCTGGTGATCCTGGCCGTGGACGACCCGGAAGGGGAACCGATCGCAACCGTGGTGCAGTGGGCCTGTCACCCGGAAGCGGTCCTGCTGATCGCCGACCCGCGGAACCAGGGACGCGATCCGGTCCTTGTCACGGATGAGGCCCGCGAGGCCTGGGGGAAAACGATCTCCGCCGGGTTTCCAGGATATCTCTGCAGTACGATTTCCCGGGAGCGGGGCGGGGTCACGCTCTACTTCAACGGCTCCCTGGGAGGCATGATCACCAACCTGCACGATTTCGTCTGGGACCCGGAGGAGCACCCTCAATTCCCCGCCACTACGGACCCCGAGCGGGTGCCCGAAGAGATCCGGATCCCCAACGACTTCCGGTTTGCACCCATCCAGGGCCGGGAAGCCGCCCGCCATGCCCTGGAGGCTCTGCGCCGTGACGGGAAAACCTATCCGGAGGCCTGTATCCGGGTGGCCGCCGAACAGGTACTGGTCCCGTTCCAGAACCCGTTCTATCGGCTCATGGGGGCCCTGGGCATCGTGGGCTACGAGACCCGGGAGTTGTACGACGCCGATGGGTCACCGGTGCGAGGGTCCCGCCCCTGCCTCAAGGGCTGCTTCCTCCCCACCGTGAAGTTTCCCAAGGGCAAGTACGCGCTTACGGAAGTGGCCTATCTGGAGATCGGCCCCCTAGGGCTGGCCTCCGTGCCCGCCGAACTCCTTCCCGAGCTGAGCGTGGGGCTGCCGGAGGACTTTTCCATGAACCCGGACCGGTACTTTCCCCATCACGCCGGAGCCCACAAGACCGGGGAGAAATACAAGCTGTCCCACCCGCCGTTGAAGCCGGCCATGAGAACACCCTACAAGATGGTGGTGTCCCTCAGCGGGGACGACCTGGGATACATGATCCCCAAATCGGATTTCAACCCCCCTCACGATCTCTGGTGGTTTCCGCCTCTGGCGTTCTGGTGGCACTGCAGCGATTCAGAAACCGATCCTCATTACGAGGAATCGGCCACGGCCGGTTCGGAGTTGGAACCCCGGCTCATGGGCGCGTTGAACGGTCTCATCACGACCACGCCCCCGAACGTTCCGACGGAACGATCGCCGCCGGAAACGGGCAGGTGATCCTGTCCGAAAAAAAATGCAGGCTTGGGGAAACAGATTCCCCTGAGGGTAGAGACAACCGTGTGGCCGTCTGGAGCACACAGAATCCAATCAGAAGAAAAGGAGTAAAAATGAAACAAGGGAAAAGGGCAAGGATCGAACTTTTTCGGGGAGGGAGCCCCTGTGGATCTCTCCCGGTCGCCCTGTTGCTCGTGCCGCTGGTCTGTTTTCTGGCGAGTTTCGGAACCGCTTCTCAAGCCGGGGCCGATGAGGTGGTTCTGGAGAACGGGGACCGGCTCACCGGCGAGATCCAGCACGTGCGGGACGGAAAGCTGTCCCTGAAGACTCCCTACAGCAAGGACCCGGTGGTGATCGATTTTGGATCGATCCAGGGACTCAAAACCGAAACGTCCATCACCGTCCAGTTGGAGGACGGCTCGCGCGTTGAGGGACCCGCGGAGATGACCGAGGACGGTCAGGTTCGGATCATCCCCACCGGCGCGGGGCCCGTGGTGATCGGAGACATCACCGCCATCAAGGGGATCAACCCTCCCCCGGACATCACTTACAAGGGTGACCTCACGGCAGCCGCCGGGTACACGACCGGAAACACGGAAACCGTGAACACAAACGTGGACGGGAAGTTCGTGGTCCGAAGCAAGCGGCAGCGGGGGACCCTCACAGGGGCGTGGAACTACGCAGAGGATACGAAGACACCCTCGGCGCGGAACGCTAACGGATCCTTCCAGTACGATTTTTTCTTCACCAAGAAGCTCTACGGGTATGCCAATACCCTCATGGAATTCGATACCTTCCAGGACTTGGCCTTCCGGTCCACCCTGGGCGCCGGTCTCGGTTACCAGTTCCTGGAAACCAGCCGGACCAACCTGTCGGCTGAACTTGGTGCTTCCTGGGTGCACCAGAATTACTATGCACCGGACAATACGTACGACCCGGACTACGCCTCCGGCCGCTGGGCCATAAACCTGGAGGTCAAGATCATCCCGGACAAGATCGTCCTGTTCCATTTCGACGAGGGCTACTTCGGGTTTGAAGATAAAGAGGACCTTGGTTATGACTTCCTGCTCCGTACCAAGACGGGTTTGCGGTTCACGCTGGTCAAGGACTTTTTTACCTCGATCCAGGTCAACGTGGACTACAACAACGCGCCGGTTCAGGACAAGGAAAAAGTAGACACGGCCTTCCTGTTCGGCCTGGGCTACGCCTTTGACATGTAGCAACCCGTTGGAAAAGTCAGAATAGATAAAGGAGGGAATCCCCATGGATGAACAAGTGCAGGCCGCGCAGGAAGTGATCGACCAGCTGCTCCAGTTCGGGACCGATTACGGGCTCAAGATCATCGGCGCCGTCATCATCCTCATTCTCGGCCGGATCATCGCGGGAATCGGACGCAAACTGATCAAGAAGGCACTCATCAAGGCCAACACCGACCCGGCCATCATCTCCTTCGCCGGGAGCCTCGTCTACATCCTGATCCTCACCTTCGCCATCCTGGCGGCCCTGGCCAAGTTCGGGATCCAGACCGCCTCGTTCGTGGCCATTCTGGGCGCCGCCGGATTCGCCGTGGGCTTTGCCCTGCAGGGGTCCCTGGGCAACTTCGCCGCCGGGGTCCTGATCCTCGTCTTCCGGCCGTTCCGGATGGGGGATTTCATCGAGGCCGCGGGCGTCATGGGCACGGTCAAGGACATCCACCTCTTCACCACCGTCCTGGCCACCGTGGACAACGTGCAGATCATCGTGCCCAACGGCAAGCTGTACGGGGACATCATCAAGAACTTCTCGGCCAATGACACCCGCCGGGTGGACATGGTGGTCGGCATCGGCTACGGCTCCTCCATGAAGAAGGCGGCGGAGCTCATGGAAGGCCTGATCAAGGCCGACGAACGGATCCTCGCCGACCCGGCGCCCACCATCGCCGTGGCGGAACTGGCGGATTCCAGCGTAAACTTCATCGTGCGGCCGTGGTGCAAGAAGGAAGACTACTGGGGCGTGAAGTTCGATTTCACGGAAAAGGTCAAGGAAACGTTCGACGCCAACGACATCGAAATCCCGTTCCCCCAGCACTCCATACACATGGTCACCGAGCAGGGTCCGGTCTGAACCGGCCCGCAACTGCGCCTTTTTCAGCCTGTTAAGGGAGGCTTTTCAGATGAACGAAATCTCCTATAACCCGGCATGCGTATCCGTACGGGACGACATCGTCCGGGCGCACCGGAACGCCTGGCAGCGGCTCGCCCGGCCGGGAACCTGGTGGACCGGCAACGACCGCGTGAACGTGGCCGCCGAAGTGCGCAACGCCTGGAACTGTACCCTGTGCAAACATAGAAAGACCGCCCTCTCGCCGAACGCGGTGACCGGGGAACACGACAGGCTCCACCCGCTGCCCGACGCCGTGGTGGAGACGGTTCATCGGATCACTACGGACCCGGGCCGGCTCAGCAGGGAGTGGTATCAGGGAATCCTCGCCTCCGGGCTCGAAGAAGCCCCCTACGTGGAGATCGTTGGGGTGCTGGCCACCGTGGTGAGCGTAGACACCTTCTGCCGGGGGCTCGGCATCCCGTACCACCCCCTCCCCGCCCCCCTGGAGGGGGCCCCCTCCCGGCTCCGGCCCCGCAGTGCCCGTGACGAAGGGGCCTGGGTCGCCACGATCCCCAACGGGAAGGCCACCGGCCCGGAAAGCGATCTGTACCGGGAGGGCAGCACCCCCAACATCGGACGGGCACTCAGCCTGGTGCCCGACGAGCTTCGCGGGCTCCATGAACTGGGTGCGGTCCACTACTTCCCGTTTGCCCAGGCCATGGACGTAAGCCAAAGACGTTCCCTTTCCCGGGCCCAGATGGAGTTCATGGCCACCCGGGTATCGGCCCTGAACCGGTGCTTTTACTGAACCACGGCACACGCCACGCTGCTCCGGGTGAGCGGCTCGCTTTCCGGGAAGGAACACGACCCGTCCACACTCATCGGCGAGGACCCGGGGGATGGGGGGGTGACCGGAGGAAAGGCGCTGAACGCCTTCACGGAAGGGATGCTGGGAACCGACGAGGATGCGCTCCAACGGTCCCGGCAGGGTGTGCTGGAAACGCTGGGCCCCAGGGAACTGGTGGACGCGGCGGCGGTGGTGGCCGCCTTCAACACCGTGAACCGCGTGGCGGACGCCACCGGCATCCCCCTGGACGGCATGCTGGACATGGCATCCGCAACTCTCCGTGAGCGCCTGGGGATCCACCGGTTCTCTTCGGCGGAAAACACGCCGGCGATCGGCGTCTTGAAGCGGACCCTGTCCAGGATGATGCAGCCCGCCGTACCGATGGCGATCCGGCTCATGGCGGCGGTCCAGAGAAAACCCGGATCCGGAAAAACGGAAGGCTGAGCCACGGGAGGGAGAGAGATGCTGCACCACATCCCCATGACAACACCGAGGGAGGTCTTTCACCGCCTTTCCGCCTCCAGGAAAGCCCGGGAAAACCTGTCGGAGAACGCCCGGTTTATCCTGGCCCGGGTCCCGCTGGACCGGGCGGAAACAAAAAAGGTCCTGCCCCCGGGGATGCGTCCAACGGAACCGGCCACAGGAACCCTTTTCATCGTAAACTACATGAAGACGGCCTTCACCGTGCCCTACCGGGAAGCGGCCCTGCTCATCCACGTACGGACCCTGTTCGGACGGGGCGTGCACTGCTGCTGGATGACTGTGGACGACGACACGGCGCTGATCTACGGCCGCGAACTCCTGGGATACCCCAAGAAGATGGCCGACTTCGACTTCCAGGAGGACGGGGACACCCTCAGAGCAACCGTCACTCGGCGAGGAATCCAGGTTTTGTCCATGGAGGCAAAGCGCGGCCCGGCCCAGAGCCCGCCCCCGCCGGTCTTCCACATCCGGACGTTCAACGCCGGTGCCCTGGGTCAGGGGTTCGTGCTGAATCCGGTCTGGATGTTCCGTCCGGAAGAGGTCATCCACGAATCCTATGAGGCGGAGGTCTCGGTGTCCCTGCTCCCATCCGCCTTTGACCCCCTGGACCGTCTGGTGTCCGGGGACCCGCTGGACGGCCGTATGGTCGTCATGGACATCCCCTCCACCCCCCATGCGTTTCTCCTCCCTGCCGGGTTCACGGGACCAGGATGGTGGGTCAATACCTTTGCACTGCGCTACCGCTGAACCGGGAGAACGTACGGTCACGCCAGGACCCGTCCGAACCGGTCGAAACCACAAAGATCCCGAAGTCCGCTTTTCCAACCGCATGAAGAAAGGGAAACGATGACGTCTTTTGAAAACCAGGTTGTGGTCGTAACCGGCGCGGGGAGCGGGATCGGCCGTGCCATCGCCACCGTATTTGCCGGAATGGGAGCGGTCGTGGTTGCCTGCGACGTTCAGGAGGAACGGCTCCCCGGACTCCGTGACGAGATCCTGTCCTCCGGAGGAAGGGTGGACACGGCATCGCTGGATGTTGCCGACCTGTCCGCCATGGAACGATTTTCACGTGATGTGACGTCCCGACACGGACCGGTTCACGTATTGATCAACAATGCGGGCGTGGCGCTGGGCGGCGAACTCCGGCAAACGTCGTTGGAGGACTTTACCTGGCTGATGGGAATCAATTTCTGGGGGGTGGTGTACGGGGTTCAATGCTTCCTGCCGGGCATGCTGGAGCGAGGCTCCGGGCACATCGTGAACATCGCCTCGATCAACGGGCTGGTTCCCATACCGTTCAACGGACCGTACAACGCATCAAAGTTCGCCGTGGTGGGCTACACGGAAACCCTGCGCAACGAGGTGGCGCATCTCGGGATCGGGGTGACCGTGGTCTGTCCGGGTCTCATCCGCACAAACATCGCCCAGGACCGCCGCCGGGGCAGTGAATCCCCCGGGGCCCTCCCCCTGCTGGACGCCTTTGCCCAACGCATGGCGCGGCGGGGTCTCGATCCCGTGCGCCTGGCCCGCAAGATCCCGCTGGCCATCGCAAAAAACCGTGCCCGTCTCGTCACACCCGGGGACGCGCTTCTGTACCGGGCATTGCACACGGCTGTACCGGAGCTGTTCGACCGAGCCTGCAGGGCGGTGGTCCGGCGGTACACCTGATCCTCCAGGCAGAAGCGGTTGACAGGATAATTTTTTGTGTTGCCTGGCAGGGCACACGCTCTCTCAAGCACAAGCCCTCCCCGGTGCTCTCGGATCCTGAGCGGGTTCGCCTCCCCAGGGAAGGGCGAAAATGGACTTCGTGCGACACGGCATGATATAATGAGTGTTTTGAATCTGCCTCTTGAAAAAGGAAAAGTACACATGGTCAAGAAGAACGCCATCGACCACTTCCAGGGGACCTCCACCTACGTGGTGGATCCCGAACTGGCCAAGATCGTCAACATCTCCATCGCCTTGGAAATGCCCCTGCTGCTGAAAGGGGAACCGGGAACCGGCAAGACACTGCTGGCCCACGCCCTGGCCGACAACCTGGGCCTCACCCTGATCGTGCTGAACGTGAAGAGCAGCATGAAGGCAGTGGAGGCCCTGTATCAGTACGATACCCTGACCCGCCTCAACGACAGCCGCTTCGGGGATTCCGGCCGGGATGTGAGCGACATCATGAACTACATCCGGATGGGGAAAATCGGGCAGGGGTTCACCTCCGACGAAAGGGTGGTGCTGCTGATCGACGAGATCGACAAGGCGGACAGCGACTTCCAGGACGACCTGCTGGACGTGCTGGACCAGATGAGTTTCGACATCATCGAAGTGGACCAAACCATCCAGGCCCGCCAACGGCCGGTGGTCATTATCACCTCCAACGCCAAGAAGGACCTGAGCGACCCGTTTCTGGGCCGGTGCAACTTTCATCACATCGCCTTTCCCGACCCGGAGTTCATGGCCCAGATCGTCCAGGCGCACTTTCCAAAGATAGAAAACCGCATGGTCAAAACCTGTATCGAAAGCTTCTACAAACTCCGCTCCCTGCCGGACATCGAGAAGAAACCCGCCACCCGGGAGTTGCTGAACTGGATCCGCGCGCTCCGCATGGACCCCGGCTTCGACGAGCAGGCCCTGCGGAAAAGCCGGGAGATGCCCTATCTCGGCATCCTGTTCAAGAAGAGCGCCGACCTGGCGCAGGCCCGCAACGGCCTTTCCTATATCAGGTAACCCTCGCCATGTTCGTGGAATTCTTCTACTCACTCCGTCAAGTGGGGATCCCGGTGAACCCCACGGCCTTTCTCCGCCTTCAGCACGCCCTGTCCATGGGGCTGATCTCCTCCCTGAACGATTTCTACGTGGCCACGCGGTCCATCATGATCAAGAGCGAGCGCTACTTCGATCTGTACGACCGGATCTTCGCCAAGGTCTTTCACGGGGTGGAAGACGACGACGCGTGGGAACAGGAGCTCGAGGAATCGATCCGAACACTCCTGGAGGAGTGGCTGAAAGACCCCAAGGAGCTGGCCGAGATGCTCGGGATCGACCCCGACTCGCTGCCCGACCTGTCCCCGGAAGAGCTTGTGAAGTACTTCATGGACCGGTTGAAGGAACAGGACGGGCGGCACGACGGGGGAAACCGCTGGATCGGAACCGGCGGCACCTCCCCGGTGGGGCACTCCGGCTTCCACCCCGGCGGGATGAGGGTGGGCGGGGCCTCCCGGAATCAATCCGCCGTGAAGGTGGCCATGGAGCGACGCTATCGCGACTACACGCGGGACACCCGTCTCAGCATTTCCCAGGTGGGGGAAGCCCTGCGCCGGTTCCGGCACCTGGTCCCGTCAGGGCCCCGGGACCATATCAACATAGATGCCACCATCTACCAGACGGTGAAAAACGGCGGGGAGATCGAGATCGTCTTCGACCGGAGCCTGCGGGACCGGCTCAAGGTGATCCTGATGATCGACAACGGGGGATGGAGCATGGACCCGTACGTGGAGATGGTCCAGACCCTGTTCAACTACGCACAGGCCCAGTTCAAGGAGGTCCGGACCTTCTTCTTCCACAACTGTGTGTACGACCGGGTCTGGGAAGACCCTCAACGGCGTTTCAAACCGGTCTCCACCCTGGATTTCATGCGTATGGAACCCGATTCCCGCCTGATCGTGGTGGGGGACGCCGCCATGGCGCCCTATGAACTGGAACATCCCCAGGGGTGTATTTCCTACAACGAACCCCAGAGCCGTCCCTCCGAGGAGTGGCTCCGTTTCCTGGCCGCCACCTTCCGCCACCGGGCCTGGCTGAACCCCATGGTCCAGTTCGCTCCGGATTATTCGAGGGGCTCGTACACCCAGCGCAGGATCACCGACATCATCCCCATGTTTCCCCTGAGCCTGGACGGGCTGGAGCGGGCTGTCATACACCTGATGAGCAAAAACTGACACCGGGCCCCCATCCGTTTGACACCCGAATCAAGCCTTTCCTATACTGCATCCATACCGTATGAACCTGTGTCCCAATCGTGGAAGGCTCCTCCTCCAATGCAGGGAGACACTTGATGAAAAAAAATGGGTTTCTCGTATTGCCGCTGCTCCTGACCGTAGTCTGTTTGTTGCCTCTCACCGGATGCGGCGGCGGAGACGGTAACGGTGACTCCCCACCCGCCCCGGACGATTTCACACGCTGCCTGGGGAACAGTGTGGACTACGGCTTCTCCAACAAATCTCTTTCAACCAGCCAGGAACCGGAACCGCTCTCATCCAGACCGCATGTGGCCGGGGAGGTCCTGATCAAGTTCGCCGGGGATGTCACCCGGGAGAAAGCCGCAAACCTGGTTCCCAAATGGGGGGCCCGGATCATGAGCGACCGGGTCGTTCCCGGTCCTGTCTGGGGACGATGGGTGAAGGCGGCACTGCCTTCGGACTCCCCCATGGAAAAGGCGCTGGCCGACCTGGCCCACATGCCTGAGGTGGAGATCGTCCAGCCCAACTACATCTACCGGATCGCCGCCGTTCCGAACGACTGGGACAATTACAATCTCTGGGGCATGGATGAGATGGACATGCCGGCTGCATGGGACACAATCACCGACTGCAGTTCCGTGCGGGTGGCGGTGATCGACACGGGGATCAACTACAACCACCAGGATCTGGCCGGCAACATGTGGGACGGGACCGGTTGCCCCTACGGGCCCGGAGGCTGCCCCAAATACGGCTACGATTTCGTGGGTGCCGGGGACAACAACCCCATGGACATGAACGGGCACGGGACCCACGTGGCCGGGATCATCGGCGCCGTGGGCAACAACGGGGTGGGCGTGACCGGGGCCTGCTGGCGCGCCGAAATCGTGGCGGTGCGCACCATGCAGGCCGACGGCTCCGGCACCTCGGAGGACATCGCCGAAGGGATGCGTTTCGCGGCGGATGCCGGGGCCCGGGTGATCAACATGAGCCTGGGAGGTTCCGGACGGGACGATCTCCTTCTGGAAGCGGCCAAGTACATCCAGCGCCACGATGCCATCCTGGTGACCGCGGCGGGAAACACCACCACCAACACAGACGAGCATTTCAACCACCCGGGCTGCTTCAACCTGGATAACATCATCAATGTGGCCGCTGTTACCGAGTTTGGACAACTGGCGAGCTTTTCCAACTACGGGGCCGTCTCCGTGGACCTGGCCGGTCCGGGCACCTCCATCTGGAGCCCCTACGCGGGCCTGGAGGAGAGCGTACCTTTGGGCGGGGAGGTAAACTGGCAAAAAAGCTTGAACGCGGACTGGACCTTTTCCAACTGTGCGCTTCCCGGGGCAAGCCGGGTGCTCTCCAACCCGTCCGATTTCTGCAGCGAGGGCGTGTACGCCAACGATATCGACGACCGGACCTGGCTCCCCAGAGACCTGAGCCAGTTCAACAGCGCGTACCTTCTTTTCGACCTGAACCTTGAAGTGGCACAGGGCGATACCTTCCGGGCCGCTTACAGCCCCGGCGGCGGGGACCCGTTCACTTTCGGCACGACCGTCTTTTCCCTGGAAAACACCACCTCCGAGGGCGAGTTCCTGCTCTACGGGATGTCCCTGGATGCGTGCACCACCGCCTCCTGCTCCTTCGGCTTTCAGCTGGAAACAGGCCCTTCGGGACAGGCCAACGGCGTGGCCATCGACAATTCGTCGCAGGACCAGCAGAGCATGCTGCTCGTGGGGCTCAAGTGGCAGAATAATATCTATACCGACATGCAGGGCACATCCATGGCCTCGCCCAACGTGGCCGGTGTAGCGGCCCTGCTCTGGGCCCGGCACCCCTGGGCCTCGTACCGAGATATTATTCTGGCCGTGTTCGACGGGACGACCCCCCTGGGAGGCCTCTCCGGAAAGACCTGTACGGGTGGCCAGGTCAACGCCAGGAACTCACTGGATATTCTGGAGGCAAGGCTGCCATAGTCCCCGGACCCCGAATCCGGAACCTCTGTTTTTATCCTTTTTTTCATATTGATCCGCCTCCGGATCGAACGCTTGGGGTACGAACACACCCGCCACGGCCCAGCTGTCCGGCCCTGTCAGATCCTCCCAGGTCCTGCCATGGATCCGTTCATACCGCCTGCCCCGTTGACCTCCTCCGGCAATCTTTTTACAATGTATTGAACTGTGTTTGCCCGTTTTTCTGATGATTTTCCCCCTTCAGGGACCGATCGGATCATTCCGATGGCCGGTTCATGCCGCTTCATCACGGACCCGCACCGCGGTATGGATCGGGTGATGAGCATCACGGAATTTTCCGGTTTTTTTTAAAAAGAGGCTGCCATGAAGATCACCTTCATCCTTCCCGCCATAGGCAAGAAGCCCGGAGAACCCTACATACGCACCTGGCAGCAGATGGAACCGCTCACCATCTCCACCCTGAAGGCCCTCACTCCGCCGGACGTGGAAACCGAGTTCTTCGACGACCGGATCGAACTGGTCGACTACGAAACCCCCACGGACCTGGCGGCCATCACGGTGGAAATATACACCGCGCGCAGGGCGTACCAGATCGCGGAACGGTTTCGCGCCAGGGGAATCCCCGTCCTGCTGGGGGGATACCACACCACCCTCTGCCCGGAAGAGGCGGCGCCGCACGCGGATTCCATCCTGGTCGGAAACGCGGAATCCGTCTGGTCCGAAATCGTGAAGGATTTCCAGGCGGGGAACCCAAAAAAGAAGTATGTGGGGGATCCCTCCTTTGCCGATATCCTCCCGGACCGGAGTATCTTCAACGGGAAGGAATACTCCATGGTGGGGGTGGTGGAGACCGGGAGGGGCTGCCTGTTCAAATGTGAATTCTGCGCCATCTCGTCTTTTCACAAAGGCATGTATCACCGAAAACCGGTGGAGTACATTGTCCGCGATGTGAAAGAGGCCCAGGCCGCGGGAAAGAAGTTCTTCTTCTTTGCGGACGACAACTTCGTGGCCGACCCCGGGCACACGATTGAAATCTGCAAGGCCCTGACCCCCCTCCGGATCAAGTGGACGGGTCAGGGATCTCTCACCATGGCCCGCAACATGGAGCTGCTGAAGTGGCTCCGGGAAAGCGGATGCGCGGTGATGCTCATCGGCTATGAGTCGCTGGAACCGGAAAACCTCGCCCAGATGAACAAGAGCTGGAACGCCCGAATGGGGGAGATGGACGATCTGACCGAAACCCTGCACGAGGCTGGGTTGAATCTGTACGCCACCTTTGTCTTCGGGTTCGACCATGACAGCAGGGAACTCTTCGACCGGACCGTTGACTTTGCACTGAAGCACAAGTTCTTCTTCGCGGCCTTCAACCACCTGCTTACCATGCCGGGGACAAAACTCTACAGCAGGCTTCTCCAGGAGGGAAAGATCTTTCAGGACAACTGGTGGCTGGACCGGGAGTATACTTACGGCGCCGTGACCTTCCGGCCGCAGAGCATGTCCGCCGGGGAACTGTCGGAAAACTGCCGCCTGGCACGAAAACGGTTTTACACCTTCACCTCCATCCTGAAGCGGAGCTTCGCGCTGCTGCAGCGAAACCGGGACCCGATGCTGTACTACTACTTCTGGCACTTGAACCGGAAGATGCACCAGGAGGTGGACGAGAAGATGGGGCTGCCCATGGGGGAAGGGCTGGATGAACTCCCGAAATGAACGCTACATCTTTGAAACCGCTCGCCCCGGGGATGCCGGTGAAATCCTGGAAATCCTGGAAGAGATCGATTTCAAGGGGAAGATCTCCCTGACCTTCACGCGACGGCCCGACCCGATCGCCTCTTTTCAGAAAGAAGGGAAGCGGGTGGAAATCCTGGTTTCCCGGGATACCCGTGAAGGCCGTATCACGGCCCTGGCCGCCACTTCGATCAACCGCATGTTCTTCAACGGGGAACCCACCGATATCGGATATCTGTTCGGCTTGCGGGTGCGCAAGGAGTACCGGCGGAGATACCTGCTCCTTCCCCGGGGGTTCAACTACCTGTTCAATCTTCACCAGGACGCCCATGTCCCCCTGTACATCACCACGATCCTGGAAGAAAACACGTTGGCTCAAAAGCTCCTGGAAAAGAAACGGCCCAGCATGCCGGTGTATGAATACATGGGCGACTACGAAACCTACGCCCTGGTCACCGGAGGAAAGGCCCGGAAGGCCCCCGGTTTCCGGTTCCGGAGGGCGGAACGAACCGATCTGCCGGACCTGCTGACGTTTCTACGGGAACAGGGAAGCCGGTTTCAGTTTTTCCCTGCCCTGGAGGAGGAGGAACTGGCCGATCCGGACACCCCCCCGAGCTACGAGAACTTCTATCTGCTGCTCGATCCGGATCGGCGTATCCTGGCCGCAGGGGCCGTCTGGGACCAGCGGGCGTACAAACAGTATGTGCTCAACCGCTATGGGGGGATCTTCCGTTTCCTGCTTCCCGTCTCCCCTGTCTTCCCGCTTTTCGGATACCCCAGACTGGCAAGGCCCGGGACGGTGCTCAACTTCTTCACCCTCTCCTTCTGGGCGGTGCGGGACGACAACCCGGATTGGCTCCGCCGTTTTCTCCACCACGTCTCCGAGCGCACACGGGAATACGACTATTTCGTTTTGGGGGTGGACAAGCGCCATCCCCTGCGGGACACGCTGCACCGGAGACCGCACCTTCTGTACCCTGCAAGGATGTACCTGGTTCACCCCCGGGAGAGGGGGGAGGAGGATCTGTTCACGGATCGAACCCGGGTCCCCTACCTGGAAATCGGGAGGCTGTAGATGCTCCGCGGAACGATGCAAGAAATCTCGTCCCTGACCGAGACAGACAAGCAGGACATGCTCTGGATCATGAACCGGCACTACGCGAACGTCTCCGAGAAGATGTTCCTGAAGGATCTCTCCGAGAAGGACGGTGTGCTCGCACTGCTGGACGAGCAGGGACAGATTCAGGGGTTTTCCAGTTACCTGTTCATGCAGACCACCTACCGGGGGGATGCGATTACCGCGCTCTTTTCGGGAGACACGATCATCGACAACCAATATTGGGGCTCCCAGGCACTGTTCAGCAGCTTCGGCCGCCTGCTGTTCAAGCTCATGGACGAGAACCGGGGGAGGAAAACCTACTGGTTCCTCATCACCAAGGGCTACCGAACCTACCTGATGCTCCCCCTGTTCTTCAAAAACTTCTACCCCCGGGTCGACCGGGAGACCCCCCCGTACGAGCGGGGCCTGATCGAACACCTGGCCAACGCGAAATACAACGGCCTGTTCCATCCGGATCGGGGCATCATCGCCACGGACTCCTATTTTCTCAAAGGGGAGTTCGCGGAGATCCCGGAAAGAAAACGCACGAACCGGCACGTCCGGTTCTTTCTCGAGAAGAACCCCGAGTACCTCGCCGGAGAGGAACTCGCCTGCGTGTGCGAGATCCAGCCGGAAAGCTTTCGGAAGCGAACCAGGAAGCTGGTCAGGCCGTGAGGAACGTACTGGGGATCCACCGGTTCGCCAACAGCCTGTTCGCCGCAGGAAGCGCGGCCGATGCCCTGCGGTTCCGCCGAGGCCTGAAGGAGGTCCCCGCCCTCCAGACCCGGAAGCTGCTCTCCACCCTCCAGAGGAACCAGGACACCGTCTTTGGACAGAAGCACGGGTTTGGCAGAATTCGAAGCCTGGAGGCTTATCAAAGCCAGGTTCCCGTAGCCGATTACGAAGCGTTCCGACCCTATGTGGAACGGATCGCGGATGGGGAAAAACGGGTGCTCACCCGGGAAGAGGTGCTTCTGCTGGAGCCCACCGGGGGAACCAGTTCAGGATCCAAGTGGATCCCATACACACGGTCGCTGAAGCAGGAGTTCCAGGCGGCCGTCCGAACCTGGATCTTCGACGTCTTTCTCCATTTCCCCCGCCTTCTTTCCTCCAGGAGCTACTGGTCCGTTACCCCGGTTACAGGGGAGAGGCAAACCACAAAATCAGGTATTCCGGTGGGGTTTGAAGACGACTCCGAGTACGCCGGCCCCCTGGGAAAGGTGCTGCAGAAGGGGTTCGCGGTCCCTCCGGACGTCAAAAACGTACGAAACATCCACAACTTCCGGTACATCACGGCCTATTACCTGCTGCGAGCCGGGGATCTGGGACTCCTCTCGGTCTGGAACCCCACCTTTCTCCTTCTCCTGCTGGACGAGATTCAGCATCGGGTGGAACCGCTCGCGCGAGACCTTTTCGACGGAACCCTGCGGCTGCCGGAACCCGATGAAGACCGGTTTTCCACGCGACGGGTGCGGCCCGCCAGGGGACGCGCCCGCGTGCTCCAGTCCGCCTTCCGCAAGGAGGAGAAGTACCGGTACCGGGACATCTGGCCCGGCCTGCGCCTGATCTCCTGCTGGGCGGACGGACTTTCCCGTGAACACGCGAACACGATCCGGAAAACCTTTCCCGGTGTCACGGTGCAACCGAAAGGGTTGCTGGCCACGGAGTGTGTGGCGAGCTTTCCCCTGGAAGCTGCGGGAGGAAGCGTCCCTGCCTGCGCCTCCCACTTTTTCGAGTTCCTTCCGGAGGCCGGGGGGCCACCGCAACCCTTGCACCGGCTGGACGAGGGGGCGGACTACACCCTGGTGGTGACCACGGGAGGGGGGCTGTACCGGTACAACATGCGGGACCGGATCCGGGTCACGCATCGATGGCGCGGGCTGCCGGTGATCCGGTTTCAGGGCCGGATACAGCTTTGCGATCTCGTTGGGGAAAAACTGGAAGAACAACATGTACAGTCCGTACTGGACCGGGTGCTTGCCTCCCGCGAAACCCGGCCCCGTTTCCTCCTGTTCGCCCCGGAGCTGACACCGGCGGGTGGGTTCTACACCCTGTTCATTGAACCGGACACACCCGTTCCTCCCGCTCACCAGGAGGCGATGCTGGAGGAGATCGATGCGGGGCTCCGGGAGAATTTTCACTACGGGTACGCGCGGGATCTGGGACAGCTCGAAAGCCCCCGCATGCTCGCGCTTCGGAAGGATACGGGACAAGAAACATACATCCGGAGGTGTGTTGATTCCGGACAGAGGCTGGGCGACATCAAACAGACCTTGCTGGACCGGAGGACGGGTTGGACGGCGGTGTTCAAGAAGGTGCAAACTACCGGACCCGGGTCCGGGGAATCCTAGAGTTCACGGATTGCAGGGACATCACACAACCACTCCAAATATGCCGCACAGGGATGAAAATAGAGGACTCTGGAGGAGAAACCGATGGAAACCGCGAACCGAAACCCGATCATCCGGCTGCAGGGCGTCACCAAGTCTTACACCTTCGGGGAGTCCCACCTTCCTATCCTGGAGGACGCTGCATGGGAGGTCCACGCGGGAAAACTCGCGGTGGTGTTCGGGGTCTCCGGAACGGGAAAGACCACCCTGCTCAACCTCATCGGAGCGCTGGACCGTCCCGACGCGGGCAGCATCGTGGTGGATGGAGAGGAGATCTCGGTTCTGCCTGAGACGGCCCGGACGGAATTCCGCAGAAACAAGCTGGGCTTCGTGTTCCAGTTCTACAACCTGCTGCCCACACTGACGGCCCTGGAGAACGTGGCCTCCTCCGTGGAACTCCTGGGTCTTTCCCGCAGGGAAACCGAATCCAGAGCCCTGGATTCCCTGGTCCGGGTGGGCCTGAAGGACAAGACAGACAAATACCCGGACCAGTTGTCCGGAGGGGAACAGCAGCGCGTGGCCATCGCCCGCGCACTGGCCAAACAACCTCGGGTTCTGCTTGCCGACGAACCCACCGGCAACCTGGACGAGGAGACCACAGAGCAGATCGCCGGGCTTTTTCAGGAGATCAACCGATCCACGGGGACCACCATGGTCATGGTTACCCACAACCCCCGGATCAAACAGATCGCGGATCAGGTCTGCTCGATAGAAAAGCACAGGATCGTATTCCGGCAGGGATGAACCGGGCGGAGGGAGCATGAGAACCCCCTGGCTGAAGCCGTTTCGTGACCTGAAAACCATGAAGACCCGCGCCCTGTCGATCCTCCTGATGGTGGGCGTGGGCCTGGGGGCCTATGCCGGGCTCACCATGAGCCGGGATTCGGTGTCCCACACCCGCGACAGGATCTATGAACAGCTGCACCTGGGCGATCTTCGTGTGGTGATCCCCCCGTCGGACCCATCGGAACTCCCCCCGCTGGAAGGGATCCCGGGAGTCATCGGACTCGAGAAGAGACTCCTGGTACCGGGAGCCATCGAGCGCAGGGACGGCCGCTCTCTGAACTCCTTGATCGTGTACATGGACCCTGCGGGACCCCACACGGTCAACAACCTGAAGATTCTGCAAGGGACCTTTCTCGATCCGGGACAGCCGGACGGGGTGGTGATCGAACGCACCCTGGCTGAAGTGCACGGATACAAGATCGGAGACCGGATTACCCTGAATCCGTTCACCGCGCCCACCCATGTGCGTGTGATCGGGGTCGCCATCAGCCCGGAATGCCTGATCGCCACCGTGGACTCCACCGTGTTTTTCCCCATGAAGGGTTCCCTGGGCGTGATCTTTGCACCCATGTCCCTTGTGGAGAAGGTTTTCGGAACCCCGCTGTACAATGAGTTCTCGTTCCGCTTCCAAAACGGAGCCGGGGACACGGCCGGGGAAGAGCGGGTCCTGGACATCCTGACACCTCTGGGCATCGAAGCGGTCACACGGCGGGAGGACGAGTTTGCCTTCCGGTTTCTGCAGGAAAGCCTGAAAGGGTTCTCCGCCTTTATCCCTTCCCTGGCCTTCGTGTTCGGGATCGTCATCTTCCTGGTCACCTCCATCACGGCGAACCGCCTGGTGGCCGGACAGCGGATGGAAATCGGCGTGTTGCGGGCCCTGGGGTACCGGCAACGGGAGGTTTTCCTGTCCTACGCCGTTCTCGCACTGGTGCTGAGCACCCTGGGGGGCATGCTGGGAACGGGCCTCTCGTACCTGATCAATATCCTGTTCGCCTCCCAGTACGCATCGGCCCTGGGCCTTCCGGATGTGGTGCCGGTCATGGACGCGGGATGCCTGCTCCTGGGATGGGCCGGAGCATCAGGTGTGGTGGCCCTGGCGTTCTTCCTCCCCCTGCTCCGCCTCCTGCGCCTTCCACCACAGCAGATCCTTCACCGGGAACGCAGGAAGCCCTTTGTGGGGGTCCCTCCCCTGCTGGCCGGGACCGGACGAGCGATCTCCCGGCTGATCTCCCCGAGAATTCCGGTCCGTTTCGGGGTTCGAAACCTGTTCCGACGGCCCGGGCTCACCCTGGCAACTGTTGTGTCCGTGGCACTTCCCCTGGCCTTGGGAAGCGCCTTTCTGGTGGTTCTTCATTCGGTAAACGCGTACAAGGATGAGCTGTTCGAGAGGGAACGCTGGGAACTCATGCTGAACTTCCGGTATCCCCTGTCTCCGGAGCAGGCAGAGGAAATTCTCCGTTCCGCGGGGACCCGGCAGGAGGCCCTGGGCGCCTCCGGGTTCGGGCAGGTCCTGGTGGGCGGGATGACAATGAACCAACAGCTCCTGGGGTTCCCCGTGGAACGGTATCCGCGGGCCTTGAACCTGGTGTCCGGACGCATGTTCCGGGACGACCGGGAAAAGGGGATCATTCTCAATCAGAACTGGCTGGGGGAAGATCGGGAGAAGCTCCGTCTGGGAGACCGGGTGGAGGTCCGTTCCGGAGGACGGACCGAGCGATTGGAGATCGTGGGGCTGATGAGCGACATGACCGTGGGCCAGTCCTATCTTCCCCTGGAGACAGCCCAGTCGCTTCTGGGTCTGCAGGGAAAGGTCAACGGGGCCATGGCATCCGCATCCCCCACTCCCGTGGAACAGGTGAAAGAGAAACTCTTCCGGCACGAAGAGGTGGGGGAGGCCTTTACCCTCCCGGAGATCCGGGGCGGCATGCAGGAATACATGAACCAGATGCAGGGGGTATTCTATCTCTCCGTGGGCGTGAGCATCGTCATCGCCACGCTCTTCCTGCTGGGAAGCGTGCTGCTGAATATCCTGGAGAGAGAGATGGAATTCGCCACCCTGCGGGCGATCGGCTATAACCGCCGCCTGATCACCAGGATCGTCCTGACCGAGCTGTTTCTGGAGACCGCGTCCGCGATCCTGATCAGTCTTCCCCTGGCCGTGGTCCTTGCCCTGTTCATCAACTACCAGCAGGGCAAGATCTATTTTCACATCCCCACAACCGTCCGGGGGATCGACCTCCTCCGGGTGAGTCTTGGCTCACTTCTGTTCATCCCCCTGGCCAGCCTTCCGGGCCTGCGGCACCTGTTCCGCCTGGATGTCGCCCAGGCCCTCCGCCGCAAAGGGATGGGGTAACCGGTCTTCCAGCGCCCTCCTACAGCAGAAGGTTGACAAGCCCCACCACCGGCAGGAGCAGGGTCCGGACCAGGGTCCTCAGGGCCGGCCTCTCCCGGATGAAATCCGCAATGGGCGGGCTGATCCGGTAGTACGCGTTCACCAGATCCGTGCCGGATTCGCTGGTCAGAAGCACCCGATCCCGGAACTCCCTCAGCACGTCGATCTTGCCCATCATCTCCGTTCCGAAGGACGCCGTGGCGATAAAGCAATCCAGTTCGCCGTTACAGTTGGTGTCGTATTCATCCCCGGCATACTCATTCGCAAAGGGATGGATACAGCGCGCGCATCCTGCACAGGCAGGATCAAAACCACAGGTACAGGTATCGCAAATCGGCGCATCTTGGGAGCGATCATCCATGCAGTCCGGATGGACAGGATGAAAGCAGTCGGGGTCTGCAGGAATCCCAAATCCGTCCCGGTCCGGGTCGTTGCAGTTCCCCGGCAGCACACAGACCGGATCCGTGGAGCAGGCATCATTAAAGCAGCACAGATCCGTCCATTGATCAGCGGTACAGTCATGCTCACAGGTGTCAGCGGCTTCGTTGCAGGCATCGTCGGTGCAGGGGTTCATGTCGTTGCAGGGCTCACCTGAACTCACGCACT
This sequence comes from uncultured Thermodesulfobacteriota bacterium, assembly GCA_964439795.1. Taxonomy (GTDB): domain Bacteria; phylum Desulfobacterota; class DSWW01; order DSWW01; family DSWW01; genus CAYTRL01. The sequence goes on along the minus strand of CAYTRL010000009.1, from coordinate 223 downwards.
GGTCGAGAAACTCGTTGCAGGTCTCCACACCGTTGCAGAACAGTCCGTCGTCAGGACACGGGTCTCCGTCGTTCTCACAGCTGTCCGTGCCTTCATTGCAACTTTCCACGCCGTTGCAGAACAGTCCGTCGTCCGGGCACGGATCCCCGGTGATCTCGCACATGTCCAGCACCTCGTAGCAGCTCTAAAGGCCGTTGCAGAACTGTCCGTCGTCAGCACACCG